>JACRMO010000186.1 GCA_016214925.1 Gammaproteobacteria bacterium | reverse complement strand
TCCGTTTGTTGCACGCGCACCGCATCGAGAAAGTGCTGGTCGTCGACAACCATTTCGCGTTGCGCGGACTGATCACCGTCAAGGATATCCAAAAGGCCACTGACAAGCCCAATGCGTGCAAAGACGATCAGGCCCAGCTGCGCGTGGGCGCGGCGGTCGGCGTGGGCGCCGGCACCGACGAGCGCGTCGCCGCATTGGTTGCCGCCGGCGTGGATGTGATCGTCGTGGACACGGCGCACGGCCATTCCAAGGGCGTGCTCGATCGCGTCGCCTGGGTGAAAAAGCATTTTCCGGAAGTGCAGGTGATCGGCGGCAATATCGCCACCGCCGAGGCCGCGCTGGCGCTGGTGAAGGCCGGCGCCGACGGCGTCAAGGTCGGTATCGGTCCCGGCTCGATCTGCACCACGCGTATCGTTGCCGGCGTCGGTGTGCCGCAGATCAGCGCGGTGTCGAATGTCGCGGCGGCACTGAAGAAGAGCGGCGTGCCACTGATCGCCGACGGCGGTATCCGCTATTCGGGTGATATGGCCAAGGCCATCGCGGCCGGTGCGTATTCCATCATGGTCGGCAGCATGTTCGCCGGCACCGAAGAGGCGCCGGGCGAGGTCGAGCTGTTTCACGGCCGTTCCTATAAATCGTACCGCGGCATGGGTTCGCTCGTTGCGATGTCGGGGCAGCAGGGTTCCTCGGACCGGTATTTCCAGGAAGGCAATTCCGCGGAGAAGCTGGTGCCCGAAGGCATCGAAGGCCGCGTGCCGTACAAAGGACCGCTGGCCTCAGTGATTCATCAGCTGCTCGGTGGCCTGCGTTCCAGCATGGGTTACACCGGTTGCAGCACCATCGAGGAGATGCGCACCAAGCCGAAGTTCGTGCGCGTCACCAGTGCCGGCATGGCCGAGAGCCATGTGCACGACGTGCAGATCACCAAGGAAGCACCGAATTACCGTGTGTAACGTGCTTTTGTAGGAGCGGCCTTCGGCCGCGAACAGCGTTGCCAACGCCGGTTCGCGGCCGAAGGCCGCTCCTACAAATGTTTCATCCAATAATTCTTGACGAGCCGACCACCTTGAATTCCCACGCCGACATCCACGCCCACCGCATCCTGATTCTCGACTTCGGTTCGCAATACACCCAGTTGATCGCGCGCCGCGTGCGCGAGATCGGCGTGTACTGCGAGATTCATCCCTACGACATGGATGAGAAGGACCTGCGTATCTTCAAACCCAAGGGCGTGATTCTGTCGGGTGGCCCGGAGACGGTGACGGCGGAAAATACACCGCGCGCGCCGCAGTTGGTGTTCGAGCTGGGCGTGCCGGTGTTCGGCATCTGCTACGGCATGCAGACCATGGCCGCGCAGTTGGGTGGCAAGGTGGAATCCGCGGAGCATCACGAATACGGCTATGCGCAGGTGCGTTGAAAGACATCGAAGACCACACCAGCGATGAAGGCTACGGTCTGCTCGATGTGTGGATGAGCCACGGCGACCGTGTGGTCGATCTGCCGACCGGTTTCACACTGATGGCCAGCACCGACAGCGCGCCGATTGCCGGCATGGCCGACGAGGCGCGGCATTTCTACGGCGTGCAATTCCATCCGGAAGTCACGCACACCCGCCAAGGCGGGCGTATTCTCACCCGTTTTATCTGCGAGATCTGCGGTTGCGACGCGTTGTGGACCGCGGGCAATATCGCCGACGAGAGTATCCGCGCCATCCGCGAACAAGTCGGCGATG
The DNA here is from genome assembly GCA_016214925.1 of Gammaproteobacteria bacterium. Classification (GTDB taxonomy): domain Bacteria; phylum Pseudomonadota; class Gammaproteobacteria; order Thiohalobacterales; family Thiohalobacteraceae; genus JAHJQQ01. The sequence continues at coordinate 7,190 of JACRMO010000186.1, read as the reverse complement.
ACGAAGTGCTGCTCGGTCTGTCCGGCGGCGTCGATTCCTCGGTGGTCGCGGCGCTCTTGCACCGCGCCATCGGCGACAAACTCACCTGCGTATTCGTCGACAACGGCTTGTTGCGGCACAAAGAAGGCGATCAGGTCATGGCGACCTTCGCCGAACACATGGGCGTGCATGTCATCCGCGTCGATGCCGAGGCGCGTTTCCTCAAAGCGCTCGACGGCGTCGACGATCCCGAGCGCAAGCGCAAGGCCATCGGCAATCTGTTCATCGAGGTGTTCGAGGAAGAGGCGGCCAAACTCAAGAACGCGAAGTGGCTGGCACAAGGCACCATCTACCCGGACGTGATCGAGTCCGCTGGCGCCAAGACCGGCAAGGCGCATCTCATCAAATCGCATCACAACGTCGGCGGCCTGCCCGAGCACATGAAGCTCAAGCTGCTCGAGCCGTTGCGCGAGCTGTTCAAGGACGAGGTACGCAAGCTCGGTGTCGAGCTGGGTTTGCCCTACGACATGGTCTATCGCCATCCGTTCCCGGGCCCGGGTCTGGGCGTGCGTATCCTCGGCGCGGTGAAGAAGGAATACGCCGATACCTTGCGACTGGCCGATCACATCTTCATCGAAGAGCTGCGCAAGCATGATCTCTACGACAAGGTCTCACAGGCCTTCGCCGTGTTCTTGCCGGTGAAATCCGTCGGCGTAACCGGCGACGGTCGTCGCTACGATTACGTCGTCGCACTGCGCGCCGTCGAGACCATCGACTTCATGACCGCGCGCTGGGCGCATCTGCCGTACGAATTCCTCGACCACTGCTCGCGGCGCATCATCAACGAAATCCCGCGCATCGCGCGCGTCACCTACGACATCACCGGCAAACCGCCGGGCACGATCGAGTGGGAGTGAGCGACGCCCTCGATAGCCACTGGATGCAACATGCCATCGCGCTGGCGCGCTGCGCGGTAGCCGATGGCGAGGTGCCGGTCGGCGCGATTGTGGTGCGTGACGGTCAAGTGCTGGGCGAGGGTTGGAACCGGCCGATTACGGATCACGATCCCACCGCGCACGCCGAGATCGTCGCGCTACGCGCGGCGGCGCGGCACCTGGGCAATTACCGGCTGTCCGGGTCCACGTTGTATGTCACCCTGGAACCCTGTCTGATGTGTACCGGCGCGATGGTCCACGCGCGTGTCGAGCGGCTGGTGTTCGGTGCCTACGACCCCAAGCGCGGCGCGGCCGGCAGTCAGTTCGACGCCTTCAGCGTGCCGGGCTTGAATCATCAGGTCGCGGTTAGCGGCGGTGTGCTCGCCGATGCCTGCGGTGCGCTGTTGCAGGATTTTTTCCGGCAACGGCGCGAATAACCTGCCCGTACCGGCCGAGTGAACGAGGCTTGAACGGTGCAGGGAAGAAATTTTGGGCATCCCCGTCGGCCTTTGGTAGAATGCCGCCCACCTGGAGAGGTGACTGAGTGGCCGAAAGTGCTCGACTCGAAATCGAGTGTACGTTCCGCGTACCGTGGGTTCGACTCCCACCCTCTCCGCCAACTATACCGAAGGGGCCATTGCGGCCCCTTCGGCATTTCAGCCAGTCGATCAGTCTAGTCAAAATCCCTGATTACGAATCGATGCTTGCCCGAAGGTGTGCGCGGGATTGCCTCGAGCTGGTGTATCTCCAGCGCCATGCTCGCATCCACATCGTGCATGATTCTTGCCGCGATATGCGCCTGTTCATCTGCCGTGAGTCGGCGCGATGCGAGGACATTGAGCGTCATCTTGTCGAACGCCGTCTGCACAAACTGGTATTGCTTCACTCCGTCCAGACCATCGAGCAGGTGGATGAAATAGGACGGATAAACGATCTTACCGCGTTTGGTTTTTATAAGGTCGTTACTGCGGCACACGCCCATATCCATCATGGGGAAGGGCGATCCGCAGGGGCAGTCGCCGTCTTTGAGCGTTCCCGAGTCGCCGATGTCGTAACGAATGAAGGGCATGATCCGGTTCGTCAGTGAAGTAACGATCAGCTTATCTTCGCCATCCTCGCGCACGGATTCGAGATACACCATGTCGGTGAAGACATGCTGATTGCCGTAACGGCATTCGCAGGCGATGTTCGGTATCTCCCGACTGCCGTACTGGTTGAAGACCTTGCAGGCGAAGGCCGCTTCGATCAGCGTTCTTTGCCAGTCATGCAGCATCTCCGCCGTGGAATACACGCCTTTCAAAGTGTCCTGCAGTCGTAGCCCTTGATCGAGCACGTATCTCGCCAGTTCGGCCAGGATCGAGGCATAGCCTTGCAGTAGCACCGGTCGGTATCTGTGGATTTCATCGACCCATCGCGCCAGATCGGTCTCGGTGTATTCGTGGGCACCGATGGTCTTCTCGGCGGAGATGAGATCCTCCAAACGTTTGCGCATCGCGCGCGGCTTGATGTCCTGTTTCGCGCCCCAGAAGTTCAAGATCTTCTCGCCGGGACGCCAGCCCGACCACATGTAACTTCTGATCATGCCGGCGCGCATCAGTTCATGCTTGTGCCGGTCATAATAAAACGCCAGCGGTCTTCCGGTGGAGCCGCCCGTGTGACCCAGGCAGAGCGTGCTCTTGTCAGCGCTTTCGGCGAGCAAGGCATCGCGATGCTGGATGACGTCGTCCTTGCGCAGGATCGGCAATGTCCGCATCTCATCATGCGCAGTGCATGTCGAAGGAATGTGTCGATACCGCTCTCGGTAATAGGGGGTCTGTGTTCTTGCGTGGTGCAGGATTGCCAAGAAGTCCGCGGCCTGTTTCTGGCGCAGCTGCGCCGCGCTCAGGGCTTGATTAGACAGCAAGGTCTCCAGCAGACGATGACGCTCCGGGGATTGCTGCCGATGCGCCCAGTTTTTGAGGCGGTGCATCATGCGCTGGCGGGGCTTGTGCTGGCGTCCAGTGCGGTTTCCCAGGCGGTGCGGTCATGGCGGTAATCCACAATGGCCGCATAAAGCTGGTCATGGCGCCGCTGGCGATGCTCTGCATCGGCGATCAGTCTGTAGCCTTCGGCGTGCGGACCGAAATTATGCGTCATGTTGTCGAGGAAGGTATCGAGCCTCGTCCAGGCGTCAGGCGTGTCGGTAAATCGGCTATTGAGGGTCCCGAGCAGCTGGCGCAAGTCGAGCAGCTTTTCCACGATCTGTGCGTGCTTGTCCTGATAACGTTGCGCCATCTCGTCGGCGGTTTCAAGCAACGTTTCCGCGATCTCGCGGCCGGATAACTCATTCAGCGGATAACCCCTCGCCGTGAGCTTCTCGATGCTGAACAGCATGACGTCACCGAAGAACTGGCGCTCGAATTCATTGGTGAGATCGATGTGCTGCGCGTGTTTGAGTATCCCGGGGCGGAATTCCGCTGCGCCGATTTCGTGAACCGTGCGTTTGTGCAGCATGGGCAGGTTGGCGGATACGAAGCGGGCGCCGATCTCGGTTTGCAGCAGGCGGCCGAACGTGGGGCCGGACATGCGCAGCCTGAGAGGCGCGAACGGTACGAAGTAGCGCAAGGCCTCCGCGCGTATCACATAATTCCCGGTATAAACGGTGCGTGCGGGCCGGACCTGGGCGACGTCATGGCCGGATGCGTCCAGGGTATTGGAATCTGCGGCATCGAAATACGTAATGCGTGTGGGATGCTCGCCATCGAAGAAACGCGGCAGTTTCCTAGTGAAGTCATCGAGGCAAGCGGCGATGGTGTGCGGTCCGTGCAGGGTGCAGCGATAGGTGTGTGTGGCCGGCCCGGTGTTGAAGCCGAATAATCCCGCCATGTCGTGGTAGGCCGCGCCATTGTCTGCCGGTGGCGCCTGGTCGTGAAATGGGCAGGGCGTATCCGATGCGTGGCCTTCTATCCGTGTCAAGAATGCACGGGCATCATCAAGGAAGTTTCCGGCCATGACCGCGGGCGATACCGGCGGATCACCGACCACTTTTCCGGTAAGCATGTGGATCGTGTCGTCGCTGAAGATGCGGTCCAGGTGGTAAAAATAGTTAAGTGCGTAGACGTCGCGATCGCCGCTGCTACTGCCGATCTTGATCTTGAACTCCTGATCGCTGTCCGCGAAATAGAACAGCCGTTTGCTGTCGTTTGCGTAGCTCGCCGCCAGCCGCAAATAGATGATGTTGCGCATCACCGAGTGGCCTTTGTGATAGAAGGCGGTTCTATCGGCATCGCCGAGTATGTTGCCAAGATCCTTACGCAGGTTGTCAGGCAGGCGGTCCAGCTCGGCGAGCTGTTCATCCAGGCCGAAATACAGCGTTTCCAGGCCGAGCGCCTCGAAATGCCGGGCTAGCTCTCGATGTTTCTGGATGTTCGACTCTTCTTTCGAGTCGTCGGCAATCATGGCCGCCACCTTGCGGTAGCGTCCATTGGCGCGGCCGCCATAAGCAAAAATCCGGCAGAGTTCCAGCAGGCTGGCGAGGCAGGCTTGCAGGTGGAGGGGGCGGTCCGCGGTGGGAATGATGACCACAAAACTGTATCGGTCATCGTTGCTCTGACTGGCAATGCGCGCCTCGTATTCACGGCAGACGCGCTGGTAATCGGCTAGCTCGGTGTCGCTGTAGTCGACAGACGGCAGTCTGTTTTCAAATGCGCGGATACTTTCTCTATAAAGGGCGATCAGCGCAGAAGGATCTGGCGTGTGATTGTCCGCTGTCACTTCGATGAAGGTGTCATGCAGAAGCCGAAGGGCCGGGGTATTGCGATAGGTGGCCAGGATCTGGCCGAGTGCGGCGTCGGTTGTTTCAGGCATGTCCGGTCGGTTGCTATCGCTTGGAGATGTAGTTGGGAAAAGCGTCTTTATCCAGCGGGATCTCGATCAGGTTGATGGCCTTGTGCAGATCGTCGTTCGTGAACAGGGCCTCCAGATCGAACTCGCTGGCCACGTGCCGGTATTGCATGCCGAACGACTTTGCCAGATACGCATAGTCCGGATTGATAAAATCGCAATTGATGAAGCGTTTGTTGTACTGCTGGGTCTGGTTTTTGCGGATCAGGCCCATGGTGGAATTGTTGAACAGGACGATGTTCAACGGGATGCCGTAATTGACGGCTGTCATGATCTCCATGCAGCACATCTGGAAACCGCCATCGCCGAGAATGGCCCAGGTGGATTTTTCCTCGGCAAAGCGTGCGCCGATTGCCGCCGGTATGGCGTGTCCCAGCGACGAGACCCCGGTGTTGGGGAAATACCTGTTCCCGGTGGAGACGTTATAGAAATTCTGGGCGAAGATGATGTTGTCGTCGAACACCCATGTACCTTCAGGCAAACACGCCTCCAGTTTGGCGAAGAACCGCTCCACCAAAGGAAACCGGGATTTGAAAACCGCGTAATCGTTGTCCGCCGGCTGTTTCTCCACGTCCTGTAGATAGCGGCGCACTTTTTCATGGTTCTTGCGCAGCGGTCGGCACGTTTTCAGATTTTTCAAGACGCCGGACAGCACGTCCTTGATGTCGCCGTTGATCGCGATATCGGCCTTGAAGACTTTCTCAAGCTGGTCTTCATTGATATCGACCTGGGCGATCTTCTTGTTGGTCAGCAGTTTCTTGTCCCACAGATAGCTGGTGCGTTCATTGAATCCCGCGCCCAGAAACACGACCAGATCCGATTCCTCTGCAATGTAGCGATAGGCGGGACTGTACGAAGTGACGCCAAGACTGCCCAAGGACAGGCCGGATTGTTCACTGATCACGCCTTTGCCTTTGAGACTGGTGATGACCGGCACATTCAACGACTCGCTGAGTTCGGATACCAGCGCCTGACCGCCGGATCTGATACAGCCGTAGCCGGCCACGAGTACGGGGCTTTTCGCTTCCAGCAGCAGCTTTGTCAATTGCGCGATGGGTTTGGAATGATCGCGTGGCGAACAGCTGGCAGGTGCAGTCTTGATGGTGTCCAGGATGGCATCATCGACCATTTCCTTCTGGACGTTGAAGGGAAAGCTGAGCAATACGGGCCCGGAATTTGGCGAGAGTAATATTTGCGTGACCCGATTCAGCACGTTGGCCAGGTAGTCGGTGCGCTCGACGATCTTGTGATATTTCGTGATGCCTTTGAACAGCTCGTTCTGGTCGATGCTGCCGCCTTCGCCGGAACTCTCCTGCAAGCCGCCCTTGCCGAAAATGTAGGTGGGCGCTTCGCCGGTGATGACCAGTACGGGGAGCTTGTCGGCATAGGCATTGGCGATGCCCGTCACCAGATTGGTGGCGCCCGGCCCCGCAGTGGTGATGCAGGCGCCGATCTTCCCCGAGGCCCGCGCATAGCCGCCGGCCATGAACGCCGCACCTTGTTCGTGTTTGGCCAGGACGCTCTGTATCTTCGAGTCATACAGACTGTCATACACGGGCAGGATATGGGCGCCGGGCATGCCGAAGATAGTGTCGATACCTAGGCGTTCCAAATATCTGACGATCAACTCGCTGACTTGGGGGGGTGCCATGGGCGCCCGGGGATGATATCGAAAAAACGGGGGGGTGTCCGCTATTGGCTGGGCGAGACAGCTGTGTTAACGCGGCCTTGCGGGCGCTTGGGAGGGGTACTCCACTCGGCCTAGCAAAGTAAAAAGGCCCCAGAGACTGGGGCCTTTTGTGCAACTGAACTGCAAGCCGCCTAGAACCTATGACGTTTTATTCCCGCCAATCCCAACAGACCGGAACCGAATAACCACAACGCGCCGGGGACGGGCACCTCCGGTACGGCAGTTTCTTGTTGCAACAGGCTGATCCTGAACTTTCCGGGTTTGTGCGGATTGTAGGTCTTGGCGAAATAGCTGAGGCTATACAGGCCAGGGTCGATATCGAAAACGATTTTGCCGCCGGCGGTCAGGCGCGCCACTTTTTTCCCTTTCTTTGAGGCTAACGTTGCGCCGAGTTTCTTGAGCGCCCGAGGCTTGAACATATCCGTCAGCGTCAGTGCATAGGTTCCCGACTCGAAAATTCTTACTTTCTGTACATGGGTGTAATTTCCCATGATGTATTCGACATCCTTGAAGCCATGGGTCGAGCTCAGTGTAATGGGTTTTGGCACCTTCGCCCGGACAGGTGCATCGACGCGGCTGGCCAATGCCTGATGGCTCGCAGCGCCGAGACAGCAGAGTAGCAGTGTGGTTGTGAGTGTCTTCGAGGGTTTCATGGTTATACGCTCCTTGTTGCGTTGATGGTTTTTGATTAATTGATCCAGACT
>JACRMO010000185.1 GCA_016214925.1 Gammaproteobacteria bacterium | reverse complement strand
TGTCGCGGAGAGTCTCAGGCTTCGAGCGCGGCCTTGAGTTTCTTCATGGCGTTGCTTTCCAGTTGGCGGATACGTTCCGCTGAAACTTGATAATGATCCGCCAGCTCTTGCAGTGTGGCCTTATCGTCGGCCAGCCAGCGTTGCGCGAGAATGTTGCGGCTGCGCTCGTCGAGATGTTCCAGGGCATCCTGCAGAGCATCCACACGGCTGGTTTCCCAGTCGCTGGATTCCAGCAACACGGCCGGGTCCATGCGCGAATCTTGTAAATAGGCGGCCGGCGCAAGGCTGCGGTCGTCATCGTCGTCGTCCGTCGTGGGATCGAAGGTGACATCCTGGCCGCTCAGGCGCGATTCCATTTCCAGTACGGTTTCCGGTTTGACGCCGAGATCCTTGGCCACGGCCGCGACTTCTTCACTGTTCAGCCAACCCAGGCGTTTCTTGGCACCGCGCAGATTGAAAAACAGTTTGCGCTGGGCCTTGGTCGTGGCGACTTTGACGATGCGCCAGTTGCGCAGGATGAATTCGTGAATCTCGGCGCGGATCCAGTGCACGGCGAACGACACCAAGCGTACGCCGACATCGGGGTCGAAACGTTTGACCGCCTTCATCAGGCCGATATTGCCTTCCTGGATGAGGTCGCCCAAGGGCAGGCCATAGCCTCTGTAGCCGCGGGCGACGTGGACGACAAAACGCAGATGCGCGAGTACCAAGAGGCGCGCGGCGTCGAGGTCATTGTCGCGTTGCAGGCGCAGCGCAAGATCATGTTCTTCCTCGGCGCTCAGAACGGGGACGCGGTTCGCCGCCTGGATATATCCGTTCAGGTCGCCGCTCGTCAGGGCGAGCGTAAAATCCGGGTTGCCGCGAACCAATGCAAGACTCATTGCTGGATATCCTCTCTACCTGCCCCCGGTTTGGATGGGGCATGACTGGATGTTAGCACTCGGTCCGTTGGAGTGCCAAGCGCCCGGAAAGTTCAGGCCAGGGGATCAGGCGCAGACTTGATTGCGGCCCTGGGCCTTGGCGGCATACAGCGCTTTATCAGCCTGGGTCAGCAATTGGGTAAGGTTGAAGTCGGGGTAGGTGCTGGTGGAGGCGAGGCCGATACTGACGGTGACGGTGCGCTTCAGGGGACGCAGGTCTTCGATTTGGACGCGCAGCGACTCGGCCCGGATTTGGGCATCGCGTAGCGTGCAGCGCGGCAGCAGAACGGCGAATTCCTCGCCACCGAAGCGCACGATCAGGGTGTCCTCGCGCAGCTTGTCCAGCAGCAGTCGACCCAGTGCTTCCAGAATACGGTCGCCGGTGATATGGCCGTAATTGTCATTGATTTTCTTGAAATGATCGATGTCGAGCAACATGACCGATAGGGGTTGTTTGCGGCGGTCGGCCAGGAACTGCTCGCCATGATCGAGCAGGAAACGCTTGTTGCGCACGCCGGTGAGGCTGTCCGTGGTTGCCAGGACCTGCATCTCTTCGGTCTGGGATTTGAGAGCATTGAACTGCTGTTTGATCAGCAGCAGCGAGCGGATCCGCGCCAGCAGCACCTCCTCGACGATGGGCTTGCTGACGAAATCGTTGGCGCCGGCGTGGAAGACCTCGGTCTGGCGGCCGTCGTCGGCATCCGCCGCCGTGATCACCAGCACCGGCATTTCCTGTTGGGAGAGGCGCAGTTTGGCGCGGATGGCGTGCAGCAGATCGCCACCGGTCAAACGTCCCTTGAGATAGAAATCCGTGACTACGATGTCGACATTACCGGGCGAGGCCACGTCCCCCAGACTGGCCTCCAGGAGCATGTCCAGCGCCTGCTCTGCCGAGGGCGTATGCAGGACCTGGAGGCCGTGGCGTTCCATGAGGCGAATGGTCTGGGCGGCCGCGGTGGGACTGTCCTCGACATACAGGATGCGCCCGACCAGACCCGTATGGCGTCGGGTGAAATCGCGGATGAAGCTCGCGAACGCCTGGTATCCCAGTGACTTATCGAAATAATCCGTGACCCCTGCGGCGAAGCCCTCGCGCAGCAGACGCTCGTCGGCATCGCCGGACACCACAATCACCGGGGTGTAGTGGTGGACCGGATCGGTACGCACTTGGCGGCTGAAATCCAGGCCATCCATATCCGGAAGCATCAGCGCGGTGGTGATGAGGTCGAAGTGCTCGGACTGCATGTAGGCCACGGCTTCCCGACCCGACCCGCAATGGCTGATTCGAGTATTGGGCATTTCCTCCTCGACCACACGGGCGACGATGGCCCGGGCCACTTCCGAGCCGTCGACAACGAGGATGCGCGTTGAGCGTGGATGCATGGAGTCTCAAGCTGGTTGAGCCCGTAATGGTCCTGAACGGGCGGGGTACCCCCAGTAGCGGCCCTCGCATGATTTGATTGAGCGGGCGCCGCGCGCGGCGCCGGTGAAATCAGGTGGGTTCGATGGCGCTGAGATGGCGGCCGACGGCCAGCCAGGAACCGGCCAGCCCGAGGGCGATACCGGTCAGTAGCAACACACCCGTGCCCTGCCAGGACAGACCCGAAAGCAGGAAGCTGCTGTCATACAGTCCGGCCAGCCGACGTGCCGGTTCGTCCACTAACAAGAAGCCGAGTCCCACCAACAGCCACGCCAGCAGCGCCCCGAGCAGGCCATACCACAGACCGGTGTAGAGAAATGGCCGGCGGATGAAGGCATCGGTGCCGCCGATCAGCTTGCTGACCTCGATCTCATCGCGGCGGTTCTGTATATCCAGGCGAATGGTGTTGCCAACGATCAGCAGCACCGCCAGTCCCAACAGCGCGCCGACGATGAGGATGCCGCGCCGGCCCATGTCCATCAGCGCGTCGAAGCGTCGTACCCATTGCAGATCAAGCTGCGCCAGCTCGACCTCGGGCAGGCGCTTGAGGTCGTCGAGCAGGGTTTCCATATCCTGCCCCGGTGTGTCCGTGTTGGCTGGGTTGGCCGGGCGGATCTCCAGGACGTTGGGCAGCGGATTTTCCTCAAGCGCATCCAAGGCCGAACCGAAGCCGGAGAATTCGCGGAATTCGGCCAGAGCCTGGTCGCGATGCAGGGTGCGTACTGCGGCGATGCCCGGCCAGCCCTTCAGTTCGCGCGCCAGCCGATCGGTCTGCGCCTCGTTGACCGTGGGTTTCAGGAACAGCGACACGCTGCTGCCGTCATCCCACTGCGTATTCAACCGTTGCAGATTGTCGAGAATGACCAGCAGGCCACTGGGCAGCGCGAGCGCGATGGCGATGACCGCCATCGTCAATAGGCTGGAGACCGGTGTGCGGTACAGACGCCCCAGACTGGCCAGCAGTACCTGGGCATGCAGGCGGCCGTAACTGCGCAGCCATTGCCGCGGATCGAACGACTGCCGACGCGTGGCGCCCGCGCCGATGGGCGTGGGCGTGCGTGGTTGCAGGCGCACGGTGCGTTGTGGGCTTTTCATGCCCCGGAACCCTCGTTCTGGAGAATCCCGTCGGTTTCGATGATCCGGCCTTGTTTGAGAGAACTGCTCGAATAGCTGCATGATTTCGCGCGACAGGTCCGGATCCAGGTTGCCGGTGGGCTCGTCGGCGAGCAGCAGCGCCGGCTTGTTCACCACAGCGCGAGCAATACCGACCCTTTGTTGTTCGCCGCCCGACAGCGTGATCGGATAGGCGCGCTCCTTGCCAAGCAGACCAACCTTGTCCAGCGCGGCACGCACGCGACGGCCGATCTCGGCCGTGCCGTAGCCGGAGATCACCAGCGGCAGGGCGACATTGTCGAACACCGTTCGATCGCACAGCAGCCGATGATTCTGGAAGATCACCCCGATACGTCGGCGCAAATACGGAATGCCGCGGCGGCCGACCTTCGCAAGATTATGGCCATCGATGAAAATCTGTCCCTGATTGGCGCGTTCGATCAGCGCGATCAGTTTTAGCAGCGTACTCTTGCCGGCGCCCGAGGGGCCGGTGAGAAATGCCATCTGGCCGCGCGGCAAATGGAAATTCAGGCCGCTCAAGGCCTCGTAGCCGCCGGGATAGCGCTTGCTGACGTTATCGAAACGAATCATAGTTATTTATCGAACAACGCGGCCACGAATTGTTCGGCGTCGAACTCGCGCAGGTCCTCGATGCCCTCGCCCACGCCGATGAAACGGATCGGAATGCCTAAGCGTTTGGCGATGGCGAAGATGATACCGCCCTTGGCGGTGCCGTCCAGCTTGGTAATGCTAATGCCGGTCAGACCGACGGCCTCGTTGAATTGCTGCGCCTGATTGAGCGCGTTCTGGCCGGTGCCGGCGTCGACCACCAGCATGACCTCGTGCGGCGCGCTGCCATCGAGCTTGCCGAGCACGCGTTTGATCTTCTTCAATTCTTCCATCAGATTCGATTGGGTGTGCAGGCGGCCGGCGGTGTCGGCGATGAGCACGTCGATGCCACGCGCCTGCGCCGATTGCAGTGCATCGAAGATCACCGAGGCCGAATCCGCGCCCTGATGTTGCGCGATGACCGGGATGGCGTTGCGCTGTCCCCAGACTTCCAACTGTTCGACGGCGGCGGCGCGGAAGGTGTCGCCGGCGGCGAGCATCACGGATTTGCCTTCATCCTGCAGCCGCCGCGCGAGTTTGCCGATGGTGGTGGTCTTGCCGACGCCGTTGACGCCTATCATCAGAATCACGAACGGTTGCTTCTGCGTGTCGATCGCGAGAGGCCGGCTGCACGGACGCAGGATCGCCGCCATGTCCTCGCGCAGCGCGCTCATCAGCGCCTCGGCGTCGGCCAACTGCTTGCGCGCCACACGCTGGGTTAGATCCGTGATGATGCCCTGGGTCGCCTCGACGCCGACATCGGCGGTCAGCAACTGAGTCTCGATGTCGTCGAGCAGTTCCGCATCGATCTGCTTGCGGCCGAGCACCAGATTGGCGATGCCCTCGGTGAGTCCGCTGCGGGTCTTGGACAGTCCGGCCTTGAGGCGCGCGAACAAGCCCGGCTTGGCCGCGGCTTCAGTGGTGTCCGCCGGGCTGGTCTCAGCTGGTGCTGGGATTATGTCGGCGCTCGGCTTGTCGCTGCCGTCGTCGCCGGTTTTTTTCTTACGTCCGAAACCAAACATCGTCTGCGCGGTCACTAGGAGAATTGGTGAGAGCGCCTTATCCTACCATCCGGCTTCGTTCAACGTAACAAATGCTCGTACAGGAAACCTATCGAATGCTATCCAGAGTCACTCTGTTGCCAAGTATCTGCTTGGTCGGCGCCTGCCTGATGAGCGGGGCCGTGGCCGCCGCGCCGGCAGTGAATGAATACACGCTTGACAACGGCATGAAGCTCGTAGTCAAGGAAGACCACCGCGCACCGGTGGTGGTTTCGCAAGTCTGGTACAAGGTCGGTTCCAGCTACGAGCGCGACGGTCTCACCGGCATTTCGCATGTGCTGGAACATATGATGTTCAAGGGCACCCATAAACACGGGCCCGGCGAGTTCTCGCGCATCATCGCCGAGAATGGCGGGAGTGAGAACGCCTTTACCAGCCGTGACTACACCGCCTATTTCCAGAGTCTGGAGAAAAGCCGCTTGCCGGTCTCCTTCGAGATGGAGGCCGATCGCATGCGCAACCTGCGCCTGAATGCGACCGAATTCGTCAAGGAGGTGAAGGTAGTCATGGAGGAGCGACGCATGCGCACCGAAGACGATGCCCAGTCATTGACCTATGAACAATTCAATGCCGTGGCGTATCTCAACAGCCCGTACCGGATCCCGACCATCGGCTGGATGGACGATCTGGAAA
>JACRMO010000017.1 GCA_016214925.1 Gammaproteobacteria bacterium | reverse complement strand
GCTGCTGTTCACCGTGTTCGGGACCGCACTGGTTGCGTTCACCTACGCCAACACGCGCAGCGTCATCGAAGCGAATGCGCGCGCCAATCTGTTGCAGAATCTGAATACACTGGTGCCGTCCGACCGCTATGACAACGACCTGCTCAACGATAGCTTGGCGGTGGCCGATCCCAATATGCTCGGCACCGATGCGCCGGTGACAATCTATCGTGCGCGCAAGGCCGGTCAACCCGCGGCCGTCATCCTCGCGCCGGTCGCGCCGGACGGTTACAGCGGCGACATCAAACTCCTGGTGGCGATCAACGCGGACGGCACACTCGCCGGTGTGCGGGTGACGGCACATCGCGAGACGCCCGGCCTCGGCGATGCCATCGAGGCCGCGCGTTCCGATTGGATTCTGAAGTTCACCGGCCGTTCGCTCACCGACCCGGACGAGAAACACTGGGCGGTCAAAAAGGACGACGGCGCGTTCGACCAGTTCACCGGCGCGACCATCACCCCACGCGCCGTGGTGAAAGCGGTGAAAAAGGCTCTGATATACTTCCATCACAATCGGCAGACATTGTTTGCCGATGCGCAACCACCCGCAGCGGAGGCACCCGCGCCATGACCGAACCGACGTATGCCAGCATCACCCGCGACGGCCTGTGGACCAACAATCCAGGCCTGGTACAACTGCTAGGCCTGTGCCCGCTGCTTGCCACCAGCAACAATCTCATCAATGGCCTCGGTTTGGGGCTGGCCACGGCCCTGGCACTGACCGCCTCCAACGTGTGTGTATCGCTGATTCGCGGCATCGTCCGTCCCGAGATCCGCATTCCCGTGTTCGTGCTGGTGATCGCCGCCATCGTCACCGTGATCGAACTGGGCATGAACGCCTACTTGCATGAACTCTACGCCGTGCTGGGCATTTTCATCCCGCTGATCGTCACCAACTGCAACCTGATCGGCCGCGCCGAGGCGTTCGCCTCGAAACACAGCCCGGGACGCGCGCTGGTCGACGGCCTGATGATGGGCTTGGGTTTCACGCTGGTGCTGGTGGTACTCGGTGGCCTGCGCGAGGTCGTCGGTCAGGGCACGTTGTTCGCCCAGGCGCATATGATGTTCGGCGAAGTCGCGCGCGGCTGGACGCTACATCTGATCGACAATTACCGCGGTTTCCTGCTCGCCATCCTCCCGCCCGGCGCGTTCATCGGACTGGGATTAATCATCGCCGTCAAGAACGTGATCGATGCGCGCCTGCAACGCCGCGTCCAGCACATCGCCATGGCACAGCCGGCCACAGCCGCGGGTTAAACAATTGAACCCGGAAAAACGCCGCAAGATCTTCGAACGCCTGCGCGCGGCCAATCCGCATCCGACCACCGAACTGCATTACGGCAATGTGTTTCAGTTGCTGGTCGCGGTGGTACTGTCGGCGCAGGCGACCGACAAAGGCGTGAACAAGGCCACGGCGAACTTGTTCAAGGTCGCGAAAAAACCGCGCGACATCCTGGCGCTGGGTGAGGCGGGTTTGAAGGACTACATCAAGACCATCGGCCTGTTCAACAGCAAGGCCAAGAACATCCTGGCCGCCTGCGCGATGTTGGAAGAACAGCACGGCGGCAAGGTGCCGCGCGAGCGCGACGCGCTCGAAGCGCTGCCCGGCGTCGGCCGCAAGACCGCGAATGTGATCCTCAACACGGCCTTCGGTGAACCGACCATTGCCGTCGACACGCATATCTTCCGCGTCGCCAACCGCATCGGCCTGGCGCCGGGCAAGACGCCGCTTGAAGTGGAAAAGAAACTGCTCAAGGCCGTCGCCGATGAATTCAAACAGGATGCGCATCATTGGCTGATCCTGCTCGGGCGATATGTCTGCGTGGCGCGTAAACCCAAATGTCCTGAGTGTCCGATCGCGGATCTGTGCGAATACCGCGCCAAGACCACGCTGACGATTTGACTGCGCATGATCTACTCCCAATGATATTCTCCAACAACCGCGATCAGCTCCGGCAATTCTATTGCGAGGTATGGCGCAAACACGGCGCCGGCCTCGCGCTGGAACCCTTGGAAGGCCAGATCCGCGATGTGATCCTGCTGCATCCGGAATACCACACGCTGCTGGAACAGCCGGAGCGGGCGCTGGGCCGCGACTATCTCCCCGAGTTCGGCGAAACCAATCCGTTTCTGCACATGGGCCTGCATCTGGCCATCCACGAACAACTCGGCACCGACCGGCCCGCCGGGATTCGCGCCTTGATTGCGGAGTTACACCCGCGCTGGCCGGATCGCCACGCCCTCGAACACCAAATGATGGAATGCTTGGCGGAAAGCCTCTGGCGCAGTCAGCGCGACGGCATCCCGCCCGACGAGGCCGTTTATCTGGACTGCCTGCGTCGCCAGTGCGCGCGCTGAGGGAACTTCACGATGGACATCGCGGTCATATCCCTCGCCGCACATCGGCATTTACCCGCCGGCACTGACCGTGGATACTGGCACCACACACCTCATTCATCAGGAGATCTACACATGTCCGATAATTCCCCACTCAAACCCCTCGCGATCGCCCTCGGTGCGGTGTTCGCCGGTTCGCTCGCCGCCAGTACCGCCCAAGCCACCGACAATCCTTTCGCCCAAACCGAACTCTCCAGCGGCTATCAGGTCGCCCAAATGGCCGAAGGCAAGTGCGGCGGGATGAAGTCCGGCATGGGTGGCGGCTGCGATATGAAGGCACTGGATAGCGACGGCGACGGCAAAATCACCAAGGAAGAATTCACCAAATTCCATGACGCCATGTTCGGCAAAATGGACACCAACGGCGATGGCGTCGTGGATGCCGCCGAACACGGCAAGATGATGGAAGGTGGATTTTTGGGAAGTCGCTCCGGAAAACTGGATCGGCGTGGGCGGACGCTTCGGCAAACAGTTCCGCAGCTTCACCGAACGCTTTCCCTTCGTGACCCACGGCCTGTCACTGTCGCTCGGTGGACCGGCGCCGCTGGACGAGACTTTCCTGCAACAACTCAAACGCTTTCTCGATACGCACGGCATCGCCACCTATACCGAACACCTGAGCTATTGCAGCGACGATGGCCATCTCTACGATCTGATGCCGATCCCGTTCACCGCCGACGCGGTGCAGTATGTCGCCGCGCGCATCCGCCGCGTGCAGGATATTCTGCAACGACGCATCGCGGTGGAAAACATCTCCTATTACGCCGCGCCCGGCCAGGAGATGAGCGAGATCGATTTCATCAACGCCGTGCTCGACGCCGCCGACTGCGATCTCTTGCTCGATGTGAACAATATCTATGTCAACAGCGTGAATCACCGCTATGACGCGCATGACTTCCTGGCGCAAGTCCCCGGCGAACGCATCGCCTATCTGCATGTCGCCGGCCATTATCAGGAAGCCGAGGATCTGCTCGTCGACACCCACGGCGCACCGGTCGTCGATCCGGTGTGGGCGCTGCTCGACGCCACCTATGCGCGCTTCGGCGCGATCCCGACGCTGTTGGAACGCGACTTCAATATCCCGCCGCTGCTGGAATTGCTGAACGAGGTCGCGCGCATCGCCGCGCTGCAGGCCCGCCGGCAGACTCAAGTCACGCACCAGCAACAGCATGGCTGAGCGGCCCGATTTCCAACAGCGGCAATACGCCTTCGCCGCACATATCCGCGACCCGCAGCATGCGCCGCGCCCGGACGATGTCGACGAGCGGCACATGGGCATCTATCGCGAACTGTTCTTCAACAACCTCGACGGCTTTCTGCGCGACACGCTACCGGTGCTGCATGGCCTGCTCGCAGCCGCTCACTGGGATGCGCTGGTGCGCGATTTCCTGGTCAAACACCGCGCGCACTCGCCGTACTTTCTGGACATCCCGCGCGAGTTTCTGCGTTATCTGGAACACGAACGCGACGCGCATCCTGCTGAACATTTCGCCGGACATTTCCCCGGACAGTTTCGGAACCCGCCGTTTCTCTATGAGCTGGCGCATTATGAATGGGTGGAGCTGGCGTTGTCGGTGCATGAAGCGGACATCGATCTGGCCGGGATCGACCGCGACGGCGATCTGCTGGCCGGTCATCCGCTGCTGTCGCCGCTCGCCTGGCCGTTGCAGTACCGCTTCCCGGTGCAACATATCCGTCCCGACTATCAGCCGACGGCAGCGCCCGCGTCGCCGACGCAGCTGCTGGTCTATCGTGATGCCGAGGACACGGTACGCTTCCTGGAACTCAACCCGGTCAGCGCGCGGCTGCTGGGCCTGCTCGCCGAACACGCCGACGCTCCCGCCTACAGCGGCCGACAGGCGCTGGAAACCGTCGCCCGGGAACTGCAACACCCGCAGCCGGAACAGATCATTACCCACGGTTTGGAGCTGCTACAGGACTGGCGCGCACGCGGCATCGTTCTGGGTGCCGCGCGCTGACCCGGCTGCGTAAAACAAGAATTTCACACCAAAGCTCGCTAACAACGCCAAGCGCTCATTGCCGAATATCTTTGCGCCCTTTGCGTCTTTTGGTGTGCAACCCGTCTTCCCCCGGCTCAAGCCAGCCCCGCCAACGCCGCTATCCGCGGTACAAGCAACCATTTTTCGTGGTATGCGTGTCCGGGGATCACTGCCGCCATGGTGGAAGGATACAACTTCGTCACTCTCGCCCTCGACATGATGGCCACGCTGTTCGTGGTCGCCCTCGGCCTGGGATTGTTCGCGGTGCTGGTGATGTACATCGTCGACATCACCCAGACCAAACAGGCGATCCGCCGCAACTATCCGGTGATCGGCCGCTTCCGCTATTTCTTCGAGCACATCGGCACCTTCTTCCGTCAGTATTTCTTCGCCATGGATCGCGAAGAGATGCCGTTCAACCGCGCCGAGCGTTCCTGGATCTATCGCGCGGCGAAGAACGTCGACAGCACCGTGCCGTTCGGTTCGACCCGCGACCTGCGCCATCCCGGCACAGTGTTCTTCGTCAACTGCGCCTTTCCCACC
The DNA here is from genome assembly GCA_016214925.1 of Gammaproteobacteria bacterium. Classification (GTDB taxonomy): domain Bacteria; phylum Pseudomonadota; class Gammaproteobacteria; order Thiohalobacterales; family Thiohalobacteraceae; genus JAHJQQ01. Next base: position 14,669 of record JACRMO010000017.1, on the reverse strand, counting down.
CTCGGCGAGGACGCCATGCCGTCGCAGCCGATCAGCTTCGGGCCGCAATGCGCGCAGCCCTACACCAGCGCGTCCATCTTCAACATCTCCGGCATGAGTTACGGCGCGATCTCGCGTCCGGCGGTGCTGGCGCTGTCCAACGGCGCGCGGCTGGCCGGGTGCTGGATGAACACCGGCGAAGGCGGACTGTCGCCGTATCATCTCGAAGGCGGCGGCGACATCGTGTTTCAGATCGGCACGGCGAAATACGGCGTGTGCGATGCGCAGGGCAAACTCGACGATGGCAAGTTGCGCGACATCGCCGCGCACCCGCAGGTACGCATGTTCGAGATCAAACTCAGCCAGGGCGCCAAACCCGGCAAGGGTGGCATCCTGCCCGGCGCGAAGGTCACCCAGGAGATCGCGCGGATCCGCGGCATTCCCGTGCATGTCGATTCCATCAGCCCGAACCGGCACCCGGAGATCTGCAATGTCGGCGACCTGCTGGACATGATCGCGCGCGTGCGCGGCGTCACCGGCAAACCCACCGGCTTCAAGATGGTGGTCGGCGATGAGCGTTTCTTCGACGATTTGTTCGCCGAGATTCTGCGGCGCGGGGCGCAGTCCGCGCCCGACTTCATCACCCTCGACGGCGCCGAGGGCGGCACCGGCGCCGCGCCCATGAGCCTGCTCGACAACATGGGCATGCCGCTGCGCGAGGCCTTGCCGCTGGCGGTCGACAAACTCAGTGAATACGGCCTGCGCGAACGCGTGAAGGTGATCGCCTCGGGCAAACTGGTCAACCCGGCCGAGGTCGCCTGGGCCTTGTGCGTGGGCGCCGACGCCGCTGTCTCCGCGCGCGCCTTCATGTTCGCGCTCGGCTGCATCCAGGCCCTGCAATGCAACAAGGACACTTGCCCGACCGGCATCACCACCCACAACCCGCGTCTGCAGAAAGGTCTCGATCCGGAGAGCAAGGCGGTGCGGGTGATGAACCTCGCCAAGAACCTGGTCCACGAAGTCGGTGTGATCGCCCACGCCTGCGGCGTCGCCTCGCCGCGCGGACTCAACCGCCATCACGCGCGCATGGTCACCGCGAACGGGACGTCCACGCCGCTCGACCAGCTGTTTCCGGAACCCAAGCCACAACCGCACGCCCTGCGCGATGGGGCCGTCGGCCGCTGATCGGGTTCGATTCTTCCCGCTCAATCTTCAGTGCCGGGTGTCGCTATTATCGGACCGGGGCAGAACCCTGCAGAATAAATTAATGGACTGATCGCACGTGAAGATCGCAGCTTTATCCTGGCTTTTCTTATGCATTCTGATCAGCCCGACGCTCCAGGCCCGGGATGTCAGCGTACTGGTGCGTGACCAGGAGGGTGCGCCGCTGCAGGATGCGGTCGTCACGCTACGCCCCGTGAACGGGGCCGCGACAACCGCGGCGGCAGGCACGGTTGCGATCATGGACCAACGCGGCAAGATCTTCGTGCCACGCGTCCTGGTGGTCCGGCCCGGCACCCGGGTCGAATTCCCCAACAGCGATCAAATACGTCACCATGTGTACTCGTTCTCGCCGCCGAAGCCCTTCGAACTCCGGCTCTATTCTGGCGCGGAAATCCCGTCCGTGACATTCGACAGGCCCGGTGTCGTCTCACTCGGCTGCAACATCCATGACTGGATGCAAGGCTATATCTACGTCACCGATGATCCGCTATTTGCACTGAGTTCGGCGGATGGCACCAGCCGATTTACAGATATCGCCGAGGGCGCCTATGAGCTGCACATCTGGCATCCGCGCCTGCGCGGCCCTTACATGGGTGAGACTCACACTCTGCAAGTAGACACCGTCACGCCGGCGCGGCTTGACTACACCGTGGAGCTACGCTCAAGACAGCCGGCCCAGCAACCGCCCGCGGCAGACATGGACCCAGCCTATGGCCAGCGGTTTTAGCTTCCAGACCAAGGTCACCTCGGTCTTCGCCGCCTTGCTGGCGATCGTTTTGCTGATCGCCTTCGCGGTGGTGTACAAAGTCATCACGGATTCGACCTTCCGACAAATCGAATCCCAGCTGAGTTATTCGCGCAATGCGGTCGATCATCAACTCGCCGAGCGCATGGACAGTCTGCGCGAATCCACGCAAATCCTCGCGCGCGATTTCGGTTTCCGCAAGGCGGTCGCAACCGGCGACATCCCCACCATCAAATCAGTCTCCGATAATTTCAGCACCCGCACCGAAGCCAGCCGCATCATGGTTGCCGATCTTAATGGGCAGCTGCTGGCGGATACACAACTCACCGACGCCGACCGTGGACAGGCGCTTCAGGAACATCTCCGCAATGCGGATAAAAATGGCATCGCGGATGGCATGCTGGTGCTGGATGGAACGGTCTACCAGTTTGCGATCGCACCCATTCAGGCCCCCGACCCGGTCGGCTATCTGGTAGTAGCCAAAGCGCTGGACATCGGGTTCATACGCAAGCTGCAATCCAGTCTGCCAGGGAACATCGATATTTCGTTTCTGGCGCGGAACGCTTCCCACTCGACCTCACTCATCACATCAACGCTCACGGATATTCAACGTGCGGCCTTGATACCTATCGTCACCGACACGACGGCTCAGCCTAGCGAATCTTTCCAGGCAACACTGGACGGTATCGACTATGTACTGGGTGTACAGGACATCAATGCCCGCCACCCAGAAATGCCGGTACAGGCCGTTTTACAATATTCACTCACCGTCGCCCTGGCGCCGTATAAACCACTGTACCTGACTCTGCTCGCCATTCTGGCCGGCGGTCTGGTGTTCGGCATCCTGGGCGCGCATGGTGTGAGTCGCAGTGTAATCCGTCCACTGCTCACGCTGGTACAAGCGACACTGCGCATCAAGGCCGGACACTATGATGCCCCTGTGACCATGCGCCAGCGCGACGAGATCGGCCAACTCGCGGACGCCTTCAATCTTATGATGCAGGGTATCGCGGAGCGCGAGGAACACATCCAGCGCCAGGCGGAATACGATGCCCTGACCGGCCTGCCGAACCGCCGCTATGTCGATAGCCGGCTCCCGACCATCGCCACCGCCTGCCTGGACGACGAGCGTGGATTCTCCGCGCTGCTGGTCTGCATCGAACGCTACAGCGAGATCAACAGCACGCTGGGCCATGAGGTCGGCGACAAGCTTATCCATGCCATCGGCCGCAAACTGCTGGGCGCGGTGAAGTCCACGGACACGGTGGCGCGCATCGGCAGCGACACCTTCGCCGCCATCGTGCTGCACACCGGCCCTGAGGAAATCCCCGGCCTGGCGGAGCGCATGCTGGCGCTGTTCGAGGCACCGTTCAAGGTCGACGGCATCACCATCGACGTCAGCGCGCACATCGGCGCCGCCTGCTATCCGGAACATACGGAAGAACCCTGCACGCTGCTGCGCCGTGCCGACCGCGCGGCCTATACGGCCAGCGACACCCTGGCGCGGTTCGCGCTCTACGACCCGCGCTCGGACACCTCCAAGAAAATCCGCCTGTCGCTGATGGGCGAACTGCGCGACGCGCTGGCCAACGACGGCTTCATGCTGCATTACCAACCGCAGATCGATATTCGCTCGCAACGTCTGATGCGTGTCGAGGCACTCATTCGCTGGGAACACCCCGATCTGGGTTTTCTGCCGCCCGACCAGTTCGTGCCCTTGGCCGAACGCACAGGCGACATCCACCGCCTGACGCATTGGGTTCTCGATCAGGGTATTCGCCAGCTCGCGGCCTGGTCGCGCCGCGGTCTCGATATCGGCATGTCCATCAATCTTTCGGCCAAGGATCTGCTTGACCGGCACTTACCGCAGAAGCTCGCCGCTCTGCTCGAAACCCATGGCGTCGCCGCGCAACGGCTGATGCTGGAGATCACCGAGAGCGCGTTGATGCAACAACCTGAACATGCGCTCGGCATACTGCAATCCTTCCGCGACATGGGCGTCGACATCTCCGTGGACGATTTCGGCACCGGCTATTCGTCGTTGACCTATCTGAGCCGCTTCCCGGTCTCGGAACTGAAGATCGACAAATCCTTCGTGATGCACATGGACAAGAATCCGCAGGACCTGTCCATTGTGCATTCGGTCATCGACCTCGGCCATCGCCTGTCGCTGCAGGTCGTCTCGGAAGGCGTCGAACACGACGCACTGCTGGAACAGCTGAAATCCCTGGATTGCGATCTGGCGCAGGGCTATGGCATCGCCCGCCCCATGGCGGCAGCGGATTTCGAGGTCTGGATCGGCCGCAACTACCCCGATCTTCTGAACAACAAACGCCCCATACTCGTCGCGGACAACACGCCATGAGCAAACAAGGCTTAACCCTGACGCTGCTCGCACTAGCGTTCACGAGCACCAACGGGATCTGCCTCGGCGCGGAAACGGATGACGGCTTCCCCTCCATCGACTTCCACGGCCTCGTGGATACGCGCCTGGTGTCCGCGGATGCGGAACGGAACTGGCTCGATGGCGATTTCGGCAAGACCCGCTATGGCGAAGGCGATACCTCGACACAGCCGCGACTCGCCGAGGCCTCGCTGATCGCACTGCCGCGTTTCAATTGGTCGACGTCCGGTTATCTGCATCTCAAGGCCGATCCCGACCAGGTGCATGCCCTCGACATAGTCGAAGGCTATCTGGCTTATCAACCGGTCTCGACGCAGAGTTATCGCTTTCGCGCCAAGCTGGGTGCGTTCTATCCGCCGATCTCATTGGAGAACACCGGTATCGGCTGGACCAGTCCGTACACACTCAGCTACTCCGCCATCAACAGCTGGGTCGGCGAGGAACTGCGCGGACTCGGCGCCGAGGCCAGCATCGTGCACAACGGCGAGTTGCACGATGTCTCCGTGGTCGCCGCACTGACCGCCGCCAACGACCGCGCTGGCACGCTGTTGTATCGTCGCGGCTGGGCGCTGCACGATTTCAAACCGGGCCTCAACGATACCTATCCGTTGCCGCCGCGGCCGAGCGCGCCGAACGCCGAACCCGAATGCGAAACACCGTTTCTGGAAATCGACGAACGCGCGGGTTATTACGCGGGCGCGAACTGGCGCTACGACGAACGTTACAGTGTCCATGCGCTGTACTTCGACAACCACGCCGACCCCGAGAGCCGGGAAAGCGGCGAGGCGAGTTGGCTGACCCGGTTCAGTTCCCTTGGCACCCAGCTGGAACTGAACGACGGTATTACTGTGCTGGCCCAGTACATGGTCGGCGACACGCTCATCGACGTCGGCACACGCGATATCGTGCTCGACTACCAGGCCGCCTACGTGCTCGCCAGCAAGGCACTGGGCAAGCACCGCTTCACGTTGCGCGGCGACCGGTTCGATACCACCCATCGCGGCGCAAGCTACGGCAGCGATCTGAGTGAGAACGGCTGGGCGGCCACGCTCGCCTACAGTTATGCCGTCGCCGAGAAACAGCGCCTGTTCCTCGAACTGCTCGACATCGACAGCTCCCGTGAAAGTCGTGAAGCAATCGGGCAGGACGAAGACGTCCGCGATCACCAATTTCAGGTTGGCTATCGGCTGTTCTTCTAATCGGGGCACCCAGTAGTCGGCCCCATGTCACGCGCGCGCACTCCACAACGCCGCTGTCCGTGACGACCGCGGCTCCATCGGTTTTCCACACCACCTGACCGTCGGTTCGGCCCGTTTCCCTGGCTACGACCGCGCCATGTTCCGGTCCCGGCGATAAAGGCTTGCCGTCGGCCAAAGGATGACAAACAAATCAGACGTCCACCGACTAGCCGAGCAAGCGCCGGCTGCTAGCCTGACATGTGCTAAGCAGGGAAAGACTGTGAGTGTTGCATGTAATCGACACTCACATTCAGTTCACGGTTAACCTTAAGGAGAATCCCCCATGAAAGCTATCCCTTCAATCGTCGCAGTCGTATTCCTGGGCCTCAGCACCACCGTCAATGCCGAACCGGTCAGACTCACTGATGCACAACTGGACCAGACGGTGGCGGCAGGTACGGACTCGGGCAGCCCGTGCTGCGGCTCCTCCGGTTTCCTCTACAACTTCCTGAACAACAACCTGAGCAACAATAAGGTGGCCGTGCTCAGCGGCAACCAGATCCTGAGCGGCATCGGCATTCTTGGCGTGGGTACGGCCGGGAATGGGTTCGGTTTGTAAATCTTAATAGCCCCGCTTACAAAGCGGGCCATCCAAACAGGGCGTACGGCATGACTGTCCGTATGAAGGCGTTCGTTATCGCAAGCGGAGCGATGATTCTGGGCAGCGTACCGGGACTATTCTGCATGGCCGCAGAACCGTCGCCGGGAGGGTCACTGCTGGAGACACGCCAGGAGCGGGTCGTTCTCCAGCAGTGGGATTTGAGCTGTGGCGCGGCGGCGCTGGCAACGATTCTGAAATACCAGTTCGATGAACCGGTAACCGAGCGCGTGATCGCGCTGGAGCTTATCAAACGCGATGAATACATCGCAGACCCTTCGCTGGTGAGCAAACGTCAGGGCTTTTCCCTGCTCGATCTCCAGCGGGTTGTCGAACGTCGCCACTTCAAGGGGGTGGGGCTGGGTCGCCTCGCATTCGAGGATCTTCTCGAACATGCGCCTTTGATCGTGCCGATGAGTTTCAATGGCTATCATCATTTTGTCGTTTTTCGCGGCGCTTATCGTGGACAGGTCATCCTGGCAGACCCGGGCTGGGGAAACCGCACGCTGTCGGCGGATGATTTCGAACGCGCGTGGACCGATTATCCGAAGATCGGCAAGATCGGTTTTTTTGTGGCCGCGCGCGACGGCAAGCCCCGACCCAACCGACTCGCGCCACGCGCGAAAGACTTTCTGATCGCACCAACGAATTTCCCTGAGCAGGATCAGCTCCGCGTACCGCATAAAGACCGGCCCGCCCCTATTCTGCTGACCGGTTCGGCTGAGGATGTACCGCTTGGCCTACCGAGCGCGAGGGGGACTGACACAAGTCAGCACGTCGACCCGGGCAAGGTTGGCCAAACTCTGCCGGCCGGCCTTTTCGAACCCCATAACACGGCGGACGTCACAGTCTTCGCCGGTAACACCGTTCCCGTCTGGGGGACAACAACGGTCGGGGGCACCACTGCAAACGTACCAACCTATGCGGCGGGCACGGACAGCCCATCGACAGTCCTGACTATTGCAGAAGTACCCTTGACGACGCTGGACAGCGCCATAACCGTTGTTACGACACCTCTGCAAGGAATTCTATCATCGAACGATGTAACGGCGGATATCACGACTGTCTTGGAAAGCCCGTTAATAACAAATACCGTCACGTCGGTCACGGCCCCGTTGATGGATACGACCGCAAGCGTCGCGGCGTCCTTGCCGGAACTCACCACCAGCGTCAGCGCGAGCATCGCAACGACCCCGCTCCTTCCGCAGGTCGCGGACTCCGTCTCAACAACATTGTCGGATGCGGCTTCACTGGACGCTTCCACACCCTTACCGGTAATTGCGACGCCCCTGACAGGCGGCACGCCGCAACTGGGCGCGTCATTGCCGCTCACGCTATCAAGTGGCGTCAGCCCGCTATTCGGCCACAGATAAGGGATGCACCAATGCAGACGTGATCGCGTATTGGCGCAATACATTCAATACCAACAAGAGGACACAACAATGAATGCGTGCGCACTCCCGACCCGACGCGGGTCGTCCATTTTGTTGGCTGTTTGCACCATGTTCACTGCACAAATCGGCGTCTCCGTCTCAGCCGCCGAGGAGCCCGCTACGACTGACGACGAAGCTGAGCGCGCCCTCGAGCGCACCCTCGTTGCCACCGGCGCGCTGCTGCTGCCTGCGGGCCTGGGCGAGATCGCACCAAGTCTTTTCTATGTGCGAAACGAGCAAACGACGCCCACCCTCTTTACCAACTCCAGCGGACAGTTCATCGCCGAGCAAGAGGTGAACAGCGACACCCTGGACGCTGTACTGCAATTGCGCTACGGACTCCCCGCCGATATGCAACTGGAGTTCGATCTCCCCTACCAGCATGTTTCCGAAGAGCAGGTTACCAGTGTCCTGTATCAGCCCGTCGCCCAAACCGATTCGGACAGTTCCGGCCTGGGCGATGTCAGAATCGGCATTGCGAAAACGCTCTCGCTCGAGCACGGCTGGCAGCCCAATCTGGTTGCACGGTTAATCTGGGACACGGACAGTGGCGAATCCAGCAGTGCAGGCGCGCTGGGCGGGTTCGGCTACAACGAGGCGAAGTTTTCCTTGACCGGCACCCAGCGCCAGGACCCGCTGGTGTTCCTCTGGAATGCGTCTTACCAGAAGGCCTTCGAGTCGGATGGTGTGAAGCCTGGAGATGAAGTGGGAATTTCACTCGGCACAGTGCTGGCAGCCAGTCCGGAAACGTCATTGCGCGTGATCCTCGACCAAACCTTCGTCGACGACGTTGAACTCAACGGGGTCGAACAATCGGGTTCGGATGCGTCGATCGGCACCTTGACCTTCGGCGCCGCGTCGATCATCGGTGCGGGCAAGTTCCTCGATTTCGCCGTACAAACGGGTTTAACCGACGATGCTCCGTCTTATGCGGTGGGTGTCACGCTGACACTGCGCTTCTAAACGGGGTCAGATCACGGTTCTGATATTACGCACAGTTCGCACACAACCGCGAAGACCCGATAAACAACGAAACAACCGACCCCACCCCGCCATACACGGCTCCTCCCTGACATTCTTCTTATGCATTCTTCTCGATGTCGATACCCACGAAACGGCGGGGCCGCGGGTGTCGGTGTTATTTCCAGGAAACTTACGCCCAAACCTGATCTCGAACTTGCGCGCAAGCGCGCTATGAATGTGAAACACCATGGCTAAGACATCACGCAACAAACACATCGGCTCCGACTTCGATGCCTTCCTGCGCGAAGAGGCGTTGCTTGCTCAGGCGCAGGCGATGGCCATCAAGCGCGTACTGGCGACACAGGTCACTACGGCGATGCGCGAACAAGGAATCACCAAGGCGGAGCTGGCCAAGCGTCTACGCACCAGCCGCGCGCAGCTTGATCGTTTGCTCGATCCGGACAATGCCTCGGTGACACTGCAGACCATCGGGCGCGTTGCGCAACTGCTCGGCAAGCGGATTGTGTTCGGTTTGGAAAATGCCGGTAAGAAACGGCGTGCGGCATAGCCTCACGGCAGCAGCGGGGTCAGAACACAATTGCGACTACGACTAGAAAAATCTGCGTTCTGACCCCGATTAACAACTAATCCAGACTGGGCTGCATCATCAGTTTGATCAGCGCTTTCCGCTCATCGGCATTGATAACTGTCGTGCCGTCGGTGGTGCCGCTGATGTTGCCGGCCAAGGTGGCGAGATTGCCGAGGAAGGTCAGACGCGCCTGCTGCCGCTCGGCGGCCGTCGGCTGGTTGCCGTTATCATAGATTTCAAAGCGGGTGTGCTCCACGATCTGCACGTCTTCCATCAGCCCCATGATGGCCGCGAAACTGGCGGGCATGCCCTGGCTGGTGAAGTCATGCCGCAGTCCGTCGGTTCCGTTGCCGGGGTTGTTATCACTGTCCAACCAGTTCAGCATCATGGCCGGTATCGGCGTCGTATCGCGAGTGTAACCGATGCCGCCGCCGTCGATCAGCGCGTCCGCAACCCATGTCATGGCCACGGCCTGCGGAATAGGCCAGTTGACGGTATTGCCGTCGAAGTCGCGTTTCTGCCCCAGATCGGGCGGCAGCGTGCCGACATTGACGCCCAGCGCCTGCGCGACCTTGTTCTTCATGGTCGTGATCTCGGCATTGGTCGAACTGATTGCGACTTCGAAATCGCCCCAGGCGTTTTGAAAGGCGCTATCGATCGCCTGCCGCAGTTGCTGCTCGGTCACGCCGGGATGCGCGGCGAGATAGGTGTCCGGATCCCTGAAATAGTCACCATACTGCGTATCGACTTGCCGCTGCGCCGTGATGAAGTCCAGCACGCCGGCATTGAAGCGATCGATCAACGTCTGGTTGCCGCCCAAGGTGGCCAGCGCATCGGTATATTCCTTTTTGATCACCACCGAGCTGATCCGCGTCGAGAAACCGCTGACCGCGGCCATCACCGAATTCTGGAATCCGGACGATATCGACGCCATGGCGGCATTGAGTCCCTGCGCATCACCGGCGGCATCGAACGCTGCCAGCAGCAACTGCGGATCGATGTCCGCGGCCACGGCCGCATCGACCAGGATATCGCCCATCAGACCACCGGCCTCGGCCAGATCGCTCTCACTGTCACTGTCCACGGCCGTCTTGAAGAAGGCGATGTAGTCGGACATATCCACCGCATCGGACGCCGTGTTGTAGATGATGCGATCCTTGAAGGTGGCGAGCTGCGACGCGCTGACACCGTTTGCCAGCATGAAGGCCTCCATGCCGTCGTTGCCGCGGATCGCGGTCGCCATCATCGTGCTGAGGCCCGGAATATCGGAACTGGCGAGGTTCTCCGAACGGATGAACACCAGACCGAAGGCCGACGCCAGCGGATCGTCGGTGCTGTTGTCCGTCATGACCGTCCGCAAGGCGTCCGCCTGCACGTTGGACAATGGATTAACACCAACCAAATTCGTCTCGCCAACACCGGGCGCCGGCGCGATACCTTGCCGCACCACGATGCCGTTGCTGTCCTCGACCTGCAGCAGAATAAAATGCACGTCGTCCGCGGTGGGCATGGCGCTGGGGAAATCGAAGGCGATCTTGCCGTCGGCATCCGCGGTTGCGCTGGTGGAGGTCACGGCGGTGAGCGAACCGTCACTGTTGATCTGCGACACCACTACGGTGTAGTCCGCGCCCGCCGTCAGCGCGAAGGCGGGCGATACATTGCCCAGCGCCAATGCCACAGCCATCCCAACCCCTGTCACTACCCGGCGCAATTGGCGCAGCGGGCGATTCATGTCTGTATGGATTTTCATGTTTTGATTCTCTCCCTAGCTCGCACTGCCGGAAATGCCGCTCGCGCCGCTCGAACTGCCACTGCCCGAACCACCGCCGCCGCCACCGCAACCTACGAGGCCGATCGCCATCGCCAGGGCCACACCCAGCACCGCGATCATGCGGCGCACCACACACTTTGTCGGAATCATGCTCAGCTCCCTCCCGTGGAAACATGGAATTGACACGCGCGGGAAGAGTGCATCAAGCATGCCGGGGGTAGATGGCGATTGAAATTTCTGAGGTTTATGACCGCGGGTCAAGCGATCGACGGGCGACGAAGAGCCGGAAAGACGTTATTCAGGCGCTAAGCGCGCAAAGCGAACAGAGGCGAAGCCTTAACGTGCACTGCCTATGAACCAACTCGGATCACTCCTCCTCCGCCCGCGGTTTCCACTGTGCGGCCAATTCGGATTGGCGTTTCGCCGGCGCCGGTTCGTAGTGACTGAATGCCAGGGTGTACGTGCCACGCCCGGCGGTCATGGATTTGAATTTGCCGGCGTAATCGGTGAGTTCGGCGAGTGGCACGCTGGCGTCGATGGCGATGCGGTCGTTGCTGAGCGCGCGGGTACCGAGCACTTGACCGCGCCGGCCGGTGATATCGCCGGTCACGGCACCGACGTCTTCACTCTGCACGGTCAATACCAATTCGATGATCGGTTCGAGCAGTACTGGTTTTGCCGTGCGCGCGGCTTCGACAAAGGCCTTCTTGCCGGCGGTGACGAACGCAACTTCCTTGGAGTCCACCGAGTGGGGCTTGCCGTCGTAGACGGTGACCTCGATATCCTGCAGCGGATAGCCGGCGACCACGCCCGTCTGCAGCGCCTGGCGCACGCCCTTCTCCACCGCCGGGATGAATTGACCGGGAATGGTCGCGCCCTTCACCGCATCGACAAAACGAAAACCCGCGCCGCGTTCCAAGGGCGCGATGCGCAGATACACCTCACCGAACTGGCCGGCGCCGCCGCTTTGCTTCTTATGACGATAATGACCTTCCGCTGGCAGCGTGATGGTCTCGCGATAGGGCACACGCGGCGGACGTGTCTGTGCGTCAACCTTGAAGCGCTCCTTCATCTGTTCCAGGGCCACGCGCAGATGCAGTTCGCCGAGGCCGCGCAGCACCAGTTCGTTCTGTTCCGTGTCCTGTTCCAGATGCAGGCACGGATCCTCCTCGACCAGCCGATGCAACGCACCGCTCAGGCGTTGTTCATCGCCGCGGCTGCCGGCATCCACGGCCAGGCCAAGCACGGGCACCGGAAACGGCAGCGGCGTCATGTGCAGAAAATCCTCTTCGTGGGCGTCGTGCAATACGGCATCGAAATGCAGTTCCTCGATCTTCGCCACCGCGCAGATGTCACCGGGAATACCGGCATCGACCTCGACTTGTTTATTGCCTTGCAGCTTGAACAGATGCCCGACCTTGAACGGCTTGCGGCCATCGCCGACGAACAACTGACTGGCCTTGGTAATCGTCCCCTGATGAATACGGAACACACCGAGCTTGCCGACGAAGGGATCGGCCATCACCTTGAAGACATGCGCGACGACATGGCGATCGGGATCAGGTACGGCGACGAACGGCTGTGCGGCTGCGCCCTCACCCTTGAGGAACGGCCGCGGATTGCCTTCCAGCGGATTCGGCATAAGCCGCTCGAACACGTCCAACAACTCCGGCACGCCGGCATCCATGCGCGCCGACACGAAACAGATCGGCACCAGATGCCCTTCGCGTAACGCCTGTTCGAAGGGCGCATGCAGCTGCTCGGGTGTGAGTGCCTGACCTTGTTCGAGATACAGCTCCATCAGCGCCGCGTCGACTTCCACCACTTGGTCGATGATGCGCGCGTGCGCCTCACTCACCGAGGAGAAATCCGCGACACCGTCGGGATTGAAAAAACAGTCGACGACTTTATTGCCGCCATCGGCAGGCAAGTTCAGCGGCAGACATTCCCCGCCGAACTCGTCGCGCAGCGCCGCGACCAGCGCTTCGAGATTCACGCCCTGTGCGTCGATACGGTTGATGATAATCATGCGGCACAGCGTGTGCGCCGCGGCCCATTCCAGCATGCGCCGCGTGACCGGCTCGACACCGGCGACGGCGTCGATCACCACCGCCACGGCCTCCACTGCCGGGAGGGTGGCGAGCGCCTGTCCGATGAAGTCCGGCATGCCAGGCGTGTCGATGAGATTGAGATGCAGCCGGTCGTGATCGAAACTCACCACGCTGGACGACAGCGAATGCCCGTAGGTCTTTTCCAGCGGCGAGTAGTCGCAGACGGTGCTGCCTTTCGCCACGTCACCGGGCGTGCCGATGACGCCGGCACGGTACAGCAGCGCCTCGACCAGGCTGGTCTTGCCGCTGCCGCTCTGACCGACCAAGGCAATATTGCGGATGGCATCGACGGAATAGTTGGGCATGATCGCGACCTTAAAAAAAGCCCCGCTGGGGGAGCGGGGCTAACCTGATACGCCAGCGATGCGGATCGCTAACACCATCAGGTGGAGGAGTCAGCACACACTTAATTCAGATTCCGTACTTAAACTCATAGTCGACGTCTGGACCATTATCAAGGTTTCATCGAATTTGTTTCTTTAATTTTACCGTGTCGATTCGGATCACCCCGAGTTGCGGTGAGCCGTCAAATAAATGCCAGCGCGATTAGGCCGCCGACGCCTTGCGCGTGCCTTTGCGGAAACTCAACTGCTCGCCGTCCAGAGCGACCTCGATAACATCGCCGGGACCAAACTTGCCCGACAGGATCGCCTGCGCCAGCGGGTTCTCCAACTGCTGTTGAATCGCCCGCTTGAGCGGACGCGCACCGTAGACCGGATCGAAACCGGCCTCACCGAGTTGGTCCAACGCCGCCTCGGATAAACTGATGTCCATGTCGCGATCCAGCAGACGCGTGCGCAGATAACCGAGCTGAAGGGTGCTGATGGCGCGGATCTGCGCGCGGCCGAGCGGATGGAACACCACCGCCTCGTCGATGCGGTTGATGAACTCGGGGCGGAAGTGCGAACCGACCACCTCCATCACCGCCGCCTTCATGCGCTCGTAGTTCTCTTCGGCCGCTCCCGGCATCCTGCCTCCCGCGGCACTCGTACTTCCCTGTACATCGCCCGCCATTAATTCCTGAATCAGCTGCGAGCCCAGGTTGGAGGTCATGACGATGACCGTATTGCGGAAGTCCACGGTACGGCCTTGACCGTCGGTGAGGCGCCCGTCGTCGAGCACCTGCAACAGCACGTTGAACACATCCGGGTGCGCCTTCTCGACCTCGTCGAGCAGGATCACCGAATAGGGTTTGCGGCGCACCGCCTCGGTCAGATAACCGCCCTCTTCATAGCCGACATAGCCGGGCGGCGCACCGATCAACCGCGCCACGGAATGCTTCTCCATGAACTCCGACATATCGATGCGCACCATCGCCTCTTCGGTATCGAACAGGAACGCCGCCAGCGCCTTGGTCAACTCGGTCTTGCCCACGCCGGTGGGCCCGAGGAACAGGAACGAACCGTTCGGCCGGTTCGGATCGGACAGGCCGGCGCGCGAACGACGGATCGCATCGGATACGGCACGCACCGCCTCGGTCTGGCCGACCACGCGCTTGCCCAATTCCTCTTCCATGCGCAGCAGTTTGTCGCGCTCGCCTTCGAGCATCTTCGACACCGGGATGCCGGTCCACTTGGACACGACCTCGGCGATCTCCTCGTCGGTGACCTTGTT
>JACRMO010000184.1 GCA_016214925.1 Gammaproteobacteria bacterium | reverse complement strand
GGCCAGCTTATCGTCGTGCAGACGCACATCGACATGTCCGCCGTTGACTAGGCGGCCGAACAGTAACTCGTCGGCCAACGGCCGTTTGATGTATTCCTGCATCACCCGCGCCATCGGCCGGGCACCCATCTTGGGATCGTAACCCTTCTCCGCCAACCATAGCCGCGCGACCTCTTCGATATCGATGGTGACATTGCGGTCGGCCAACTGCGCCTCGAGTTCGTAGATGAACTTGTTGACGACCAGCGCGACCACGGTCGGCCCCAGCGGTTTGAACTGAATGATGGTATCCAAGCGATTGCGGAACTCCGGCGTGAACAGTCGCTTGATCGCCTCCATGCCATCGGCGGCGTGATCCTGCGTGGTAAAGCCGATGGACGCCCGCTCCATGTCCTGAGCACCCGCGTTGGTGGTCATGATGATGATGACACTGCGGAAATCCGCCTTGCGTCCGTTGTTGTCCGTCAGCGTGCCGTGGTCCATCACCTGCAACAGCAGATTGAAGACTTCCGGATGTGCCTTCTCGATTTCGTCGAGCAACAGCACTGCATGCGGGTGTTTGAGAATGGCGTCGGTCAACAGCCCACCCTGGTCAAAACCGACATAACCCGGCGGCGCGCCGATCAGCCGCGAGACGGTATGCCGCTCCATGTATTCGGACATATCGAAGCGGATGAGTTCGATGCCCAGCGTCAATGCGAGCTGCCGGCTGACCTCGGTCTTGCCCACGCCGGTCGGACCGGCAAACAGGAATGAGCCGATGGGCTTCTGCTCGTTACCGAGACCGGAGCGCGCCATCTTGATCGCGGCGGCCAAGGCCTCGATGGGCTCGTCTTGACCGAACACGACCATTTTCAGGTCGCGCGACAGCGTGCGCAGCTTATCCTTATCCGACGACGAGATACTCTTGGGCGGAATGCGCGCGATCTTGGCCACGATGGACTCGATGTCCGCCGTGCCGATGGTCTTCTTGCGCTTGGACGGCGGCTGCATGCGCTGATTCGCGCCGGCCTCGTCGATCACATCAATGGCCTTGTCCGGCAAATGCCGGTCGTTAATATAGCGCTCGGCGAGTTCCGCCGCGGCGCGCAGCGCCTTGGGCGAATATTTCACATTGTGGTGTTCTTCAAAGACCGTCTTGAGACCCTTGAGTATCTGTACCGTCTCTTCGACGGTCGGTTCACGCACATCGATCTTTTGGAAGCGCCGCGCCAGTGCGCGATCCTTTTCGAAGATACCGCGGTATTCCTGATAGGTCGTCGAGCCGATGCACTTGAGTTCACCGGAAGCCAGCATAGGCTTGATGAGATTCGAAGCATCCATGACCCCGCCCGAGGCCGCGCCGGCGCCGATGATAGTGTGAATCTCGTCGATGAACAGGATGGAATGCGGTTCCTTGCGCAATTGCGCCAAGACACCCTTCAGTCGCTTCTCGAAATCGCCGCGGTATTTGGTGCCGGCGACCAGCGCACCCAGGTCCAGCGAATAGATGGTCGCATCGCGGAGGATTTCCGGTACTGCGCCGTCGACGATCATGCGTGCGAGGCCTTCCGCCAGCGCGGTCTTGCCCACACCGGCCTCACCAACATACAGCGGATTGTTCTTGCGCCGCCGACACAGGATTTGCACGGTACGTTCGATTTCGTCACGGCGTCCGATCAGCGGATCGATCTTACCGCGACGGGCCATCTCATTGAGGTTGGTGGCGAAACTCTCCAGCGGCTTGCGCGGGCCGGCCTCGGCACCCTCGGTATCTTCGCTATTGCCGGATGATATTTCCTCATCCTGCTCACCGGCGACCTTGGAAATGCCGTGCGAAATGTAATTCACCACATCAAGGCGTGAGACATTCTGCTTGTTCAGGAAATAGACCGCCTGCGACTCCTGCTCGCTGTAGATGGCGACCAGTACGTTCGCACCGGTCACCTCTTTCTTGCCCGAAGACTGCACGTGGAAGACAGCGCGCTGAAGCACCCGCTGGAAACCGAGCGTGGGCTGAGTCTCGCGCGCATCCTGCGCGGGCAGAATGGGCGTCGTCTCTTCCAGGAAATTGACCAGATCGCGCTTGAGCGCCGCCATGTCCGCGCCGCAGGCCCGCAACACCTCAACCGCCGCAGGATTGTCCAGCAGGCCCAGCAGCAGATGTTCGACCGTCATGAATTCGTGACGCTTCTCGCGCGCCTCTTTGAAGGCGTGATTGAGGGTAAATTCAAGTTCCTTGCTTAACATGGGCGCTACCTCACAACCTCAGGCCTCTTCCAGGGTGCACATCAACGGATGCTGATTGCGCCGCGAGAAGTCATTGACTTGGGCAACCTTGGTCTCGGCGATTTCCCGGGTATAGACTCCGCACACACCTTTGCCGCGGGTATGCACGTGCAACATAACTTGCGTGGCCTGTTCCCGATTCATCGCAAAAAAAGTTTCCAGAACCTGCACAACAAATTCCATGGGCGTGTAGTCATCGTTGAGCAACACAACTTTATAGAGCGGTGGCGGCTTCAGTTTGGGCTTGGCCTCCTGTACCGCCAGACCACCCTCATCGCCCCGTTTAATCAATTCATCTGCCATAGCCGAATTCTAACCGATCCAAGCGCCATCTATTTCCACAATCATCAAACTGTACCCACAACGATGGGCCTGTCGGGTAATCCTATATCGGGTGCTCAAACGCCCCGCTGAATGCCCCCCTGTGGAGCCCTCGCCGTAGCGGGTG
The DNA here is from genome assembly GCA_016214925.1 of Gammaproteobacteria bacterium. Lineage (GTDB taxonomy): Bacteria > Pseudomonadota > Gammaproteobacteria > Thiohalobacterales > Thiohalobacteraceae > JAHJQQ01. Next base: position 1,469 of record JACRMO010000184.1, on the reverse strand, counting down.
AACCCGCCGAATACTTGACTATTTTAGTCTGCTGGTTGACAGTTGTAAGCAGTATGCCCACGCATACTGGCACAAAGGAGGGGATTTCGACGTCAATCCGAGCCTAGAAGTCTGGAGCGTCGACATCCGCATAATATAAACGGACACAAAAAGTCCGTGGATGTGAGCGAGGATGTGCAGTCATGGCAACAGGTACCGTGAAGTGGTTCAGTAATGCTAAAGGGTATGGGTTTATTTCTCCGGACGGTGGTGGCGAAGACGTGTTCGCGCATTTCTCCGCCATCGAGTCGGAGGGATACCGGACACTCAAGGAAGGCCAGAAGGTGGAATTCGAAGTCAGCGAAGGCCCCAAGGGCCTGCAGGCCTCAAAAATTCGCGCTTCGGTGAATTAATCTACTGCGGGTAGGTTACTGTGGATGTACCCCAACCCCATGGTCGGTGCCATGGGGTCGGGATGGTTTTCACTGCGCGTTTGGACGATTTCCGCTCATTTCATCTTGGCGATAATCGCATCACCAAACTGCTCACTGGACAGTTCCGTCGCGCCCGACATCGCCCGAGCGAGATCGGGGGTTGCCGTTTTGGCGGCGATCGCACCGGAAACACCCTTCACAACCAGATCCGCCGCTTCTTGCCAATCCAAATGCCGCAACATCATCTCCCCTGACAGGATGATTGAGCCGGGGTTGGCTTTGCCCTGACCGGCGATATCCGGCGCCGTGCCATGCGTGGCCTCGAAGACCGCCACGGTATCGGACAGATTGGCGCCGGGCGCGATGCCGATACCGCCCACCTGTGCCGCCAGCGCATCCGAGATGTAATCGCCGTTGAGATTCAAGGTCGCAATGACACTCGATGCCTCGGGCTTCAGCAGGATCTGCTGGAGGAAGGCGTCCGCGATGACGTCTTTGATGAGGATTTCGCGCCCGGTCTTGGGACTTTTGAAGCTATGCCAGGGAGTGCCCGCCTTTTCGACGGCGCCGAACTCGTCCCGGGCCAACTCGTAGCCCCAGTTCTTGAAGGCGCCCTCGGTGAATTTCATGATGTTGCCTTTGTGCACCAGCGTCACGGAATCGCGCTCCTGATCGATGGCGTACTGAATCGCCTTACGCACCAGTCGCACCGTACCTTCCTTGGAGACCGGCTTGATGCCGATGCCTGACGTCTCCGGAAAACGGATCTTCTTGACGCCCATCTCTTCTCGCAGGAATCTGATGACCTTGGCGACCTCAGGGCTGCCCGCCGGCCATTCGATGCCCGCGTAGATGTCCTCGGAATTCTCGCGGAAGATGACCATATCGGTCTTCTCGGGTTCGCGCAGCGGACTGGGCGTGCCCGTGTAATAGCGGATCGGCCGCAGGCAAAAATACAAATCCAGATCTTGCCGCATCGTCACGTTCAGCGAGCGGATACCCCCATCTACGGGTGTTGTCAGCGGCCCCTTGATGGCGACGGAGAATTCGCGGATC
>JACRMO010000109.1 GCA_016214925.1 Gammaproteobacteria bacterium | reverse complement strand
GTGGTCTTTACGCCGTACACGCCCATGTATTCCAGCGCGCGCGCGGCACGATTGAGCACCTGCTCCCAATCCAGAGCCCACACCGTGAGTTTGGCGCACATGGAATCGTAGTAGGGCGGAATCTGATAGCCGGTGTAGATCGCAGCGTCGGTGCGCACGCCGGGACCGCCGGGTGCGAAGTAGCGAGTGATGCGGCCGAAGCTGGGCAGGAAATCGTTCTTCGGGTCTTCGGCGTTGATGCGGAATTCCATCGCATAACCACGCCGGCTGATCTGATCCTGACGGTAGCTCAGCGGCTCGCCGGAGGCGATGCGGATCTGTTCCCGCACGATATCGATACCGGTGATGGTCTCGGTGACGGTGTGTTCCACCTGCAAGCGCGTGTTCATCTCCATGAAGTAGAACTGACCATCCTCGGCCAGGAGAAATTCAACGGTGCCGGCGTTTTCGTAGTTGACGGCGCGTGCGGCGCGCACGGCATAGTCGCCGAGCAGGGCGCGCTGTTCGTCGTTGAGCTGCGGCGACGGTGCGATCTCGATGAGTTTCTGATGGCGGCGCTGAATGGAGCAGTCGCGTTCGAACAGATGCACGGTATTGCCATGGCTGTCGGCCAGGATTTGCATTTCGATATGGCGCGGGTTGTCGACGCACTTTTCCAAGAACACGTCGGCGCTGCCGAAGGCCTTGGTCGCCTCGGACAGCACGCGGTCGTAGTTGCGGCGCAGCGCCTGAGCATCGTTGCAACGACGGATGCCGCGACCGCCGCCGCCGGAGGTCGCCTTGAGCATGACCGGATAGCCGAATTCCTCGGCCAAGACCAAGGCCTCGTCGAGCCCGGATAGATTCTTCACGCTGCCGGGAACCACCGGCACGCCGGCCGCCTGCATGGAACGGCGCGCCTCCAATTTATCGCCCATGCGCCGGATCACCTCGGCATTCGGGCCGATGAAGCGGATATTGCGCCGGGCGCAGATCTCGGCGAGCTGGGGATTTTCGGACAGAAATCCGTAGCCGGGATGCAGGGCGTCGCAGCCGGTGGCCACCGCCAGGTTCACGATGCGATGGGCGTTGAGATAACCGGCCACCGAGTCCGGCCCGATGTTGTAGGCCTCGTCGGCCTTCCGCACATGCAGGGCATGGCGGTCGGCATCGGTGAAGATGGCCGCCGAGGTGATGCCCATCTCGCCGCAGGCGCGGACGATGCGCACGGCGATTTCGCCGCGGTTGGCGATGAGTATTTTTTGGATCACGGGCCGGTTCCGTAGTATCCCGGCCGCTGCGACGGAATGCCTGGATCGGCAAGCAGTTAGCGACCGGTATGCCGTTGACTTCTACGGAAGAATGCTGCGTCTGTCAACCACACCAGACCCCGGTCCGGGCTGGGGAATTTGGCCGTTTTTTGTTTTGACACAAATGCTTGTCATGGTTATCATGCGCGGCCTATGCGAGATCGGCTGCCGGATACTATTGATGCGGCGTTCCTGTCAGGATCGGGGGCGAGCGCGGGGATGAAGGCGGGCAAGGCCGCGAGCCGCGAATACCGCGGCGACCTGTCGATCGCCGGAATGCAACGGCTCGCCGAGTCGCTGGCGGATACCGATGTACCCGATTTGCAGGTGCGCTTGCAGATCGGACGCGATGCCGGTGGCGTGAAATGCCTGGAAGGCGAGGTGCAGGGTGTATTGCATCTGATCTGTCAGCGCTGCCTGGGCCGTGTGGAATTTCCGGTCCTGCGCACGTTCCGGCTGGCGCTGGTGCACAGCGAGGCCGAGGCGGATCGTTTGGCTGGCGGCTATGAGCCGTTGTTGCTCGAAGACGAACGCGTGGTGGTGCGCGAGGTCATCGAAGACGAGTTGTTGCTGGCGCTGCCGGATTTTCCGCATCACAGCGAGGCGGATGTCTGTACGTTACCGGAATACCGTGACGATCAGGAGACCACCGTAGTGGACGAGAAGCCGAATCCCTTCGCGGCACTCGCGGGTTTGAAGCGTAATTGAAGTTATATTGTTAGGAGTTAAAGGCCATGGCCGTTCAACAAAACCGTAAAACCCCGTCCAAGCGTGGCATGCGCCGTTCGCACGACAGTCTGTCGAATCCAACGCTGTCCATCGAACCGACCACGGGCGAGACGCACATGCGTCATCACATCAGTCCGGATGGTTATTACCGCGGCCGCAAGGTCGTGTCCCGCAGCGAGGACTGAGGTCCGGCGTACAACAGCACCGCTGCGGCGGGTTGGCTAGACCACCCGTCGCAGCGGTGTTTGCGTTTAATACGCTGCTGAATTACACCATCGAACGGCCGGCGTCTCCGCGCACCGTTCACTAACCACGGGCCGCAACGGACCAGAATGAGCGCAGACATCACAATCGCGCTGGATGCCATGGGCGGCGACCATGGCGCAGACACAGTCGTCCCCGCAGCCCTCACTCTCCTGAAACACCGGGACGATGTGCAACTCATCCTGGTGGGCGATCAGGCGCAGCTCCAACAACGTCTCCAACAGGCCGGCTACACCGGTGGCGACTCCCGGGTGCGCATTCATCACGCCAGCGAAGTCGTCGGCATGGACGAGTCGCCGTCGCGCGCGCTGCGCTTCAAGAAAAATTCATCCATGCGCGTCGCCATCGATCTGGTCAAAGACGGTCAGGCGCAGGCCTGCGTGAGCGCCGGCAACACGGGGGCGTTGATGGCCACCGCACGTTATGTGCTCAAGACCCTGCCGGGCATCGACCGTCCGGCGATCTCCTCGGAAATTCCCAGTATCGAAGGCTTTACCCAAGTGCTCGATCTCGGTGCCAATGTCGACTGCACGGCGGAACATCTGTTCCAGTTCGCGGTGATGGGCTCGGTGCTGGCGAGCGCGGTGCATGGCCTGGATAAGCCCCGCGTCGGTCTGCTCAACATCGGCGAAGAAGAGATCAAAGGTAACGATCAAGTGAAGGAAGCCGCGCGCCTGCTTGCGGGCAGCTCGCTGAACTACATCGGCTTCGTCGAAGGCAATGACATCTTCAAAGGCGGCGTGGATGTCGTGGTATGCGACGGCTTCGTCGGTAATGTCGCGCTGAAGACCACCGAGGGCGTGGCAAAGATGATCAGCCATTTCATGCGCGAGGCTTTTTCGCGCAATCTGTTGACCAAACTCGCCGGCGCGATGGTCATGCCGGTCTTGAAGGCGTTCCGCAGCCGCATTGATCCACGGCGTTACAACGGCGCCAGTCTGCTCGGCCTGCGCGGCATCGTTATCAAGAGCCATGGTGGGGCCGATGCGCTGGCATTTGAGAATGCCATCCAGGTGGCCGTGCTCGAAGTGCAGAAGGCCGTGCCGGATCGCATCGATCATCTGCTGGAAGACCTGCTGACCGAGAGGCAAACCGCGTGACGTATTCACGAATCAGCGGCACCGGCAGTTATCTGCCGGAGAGGGTGCTGACCAATCACGATCTGGAACTGATGGTCGAAACCTCGGATGCGTGGATTCGCGAGCGCACGGGTATCGAGAAACGCCATATCGCCGCGGGTGGTGAGACCACCTGCGATCTCGCCGAGCAGGCCGCGCGCCACGCGCTGGAGGCCGCCGGACGCACGCCCGCGGACGTCGATCTCATCATCGTCGCGACGACCACGCCCGACCGTATCTTTCCCAGCACCGCCTGTCTGCTGCAACAGCGCCTCGACATTCATGGCTGCGCCGCATTCGACGTGCAAGCCGTCTGTACCGGGTTCGTCTACGCACTCGGGGTCGCCGATAAATTCATTCGTACCGGCAGCGCCAAATGCGCGCTGGTAGTCGGCGCCGAAACACTTTCGCGCATCGTCGACTGGACCGACCGCACCACCTGCGTGCTGTTTGGTGACGGCGCCGGTGCGGTGATCCTTGAAGCCAGCGACGAGCCCGGCATCCTGTCAACGCATCTGCACGCCGACGGCAGCTATGAAAGTCTGCTCACCGTCAACGCTGGCATCTCGCAAGGCTACGATCTGATGCAGAGCAACGGTGCCTTCATCTCGATGAAGGGCAATGAAGTGTTCAAGATGGCGGTCAATACCCTGGGCCGCATCGTCGACGAAACGCTCGCTGCCAATCACCTGAAGAAATCCGATGTCGATTGGTTGATCCCGCATCAGGCTAATATCCGCATCATTCATGCCACGGCGAAGAAGTTGAAGCTGTCCTCCGATCGCGTGGTGATCACCGTCGACCAGCACGGCAATACCTCGGCCGCCTCGGTGCCGTTGGCGTTGGATGTCGCTGTGCGTGATGGGCGCATTCAGCGTGGCGAGACGTTATTACTCGAAGCCTTCGGTGGCGGTTTCACCTGGGGCTCGGCGTTGCTGAAATTTTAGTGGATGTCATCCTGGCGAACCACTGGATTCCGGATCTCCGCTACGCTACGTCCGGAATGACGAATGGATAAAGTTACTCAGTACTCGATGTAAGTGATCAGACCATGAACAAACAACTCGCAATCGTATTCCCCGGCCAAGGTTCGCAAGCGGTCGGCATGCTGGCCGAACTCGCCGGTGCACATCCCGAAGTGCAGGCGACCTTCGCCGAGGCCTCCAACGTGCTCGGCTATGACCTGTGGTCGCTGACGCAGAATGGCCCCGAGGCCGATCTCAATCAGACCGACCGCACCCAACCGGCGATGCTCGCCGCCGGCGTCGCGGTGTGGCGCGTGTGGTGCAAGCAGGGCGGGGCACAGCCGGCGTTCATGGCCGGACACAGTCTCGGTGAATACACCGCGCTGGTCTGCGCGGGCAGCCTCGCCTTTACCGACGGTATCCGTCTGGTCGCCGAGCGCGGTCGACGCATGCAGGCAGCCGTGCCCGCGGGTGTGGGTGCAATGGCCGCGATCCTCGGTCTGGAAGACGCTCAGGTGCGTCTGGCCTGCACCGAGGCCGCGCAGGGCGATGTTGTGCAGGCGGTGAATTTCAATTCGCCGGGGCAAGTCGTCATCGCCGGCCACAAGTCTGCGGTCGAGCGCGCCTGCGAACAGGCCAAGGCGCTCGGCGCCAAACGCGCTGTGCCCTTGGCGGTGAGCGTGCCCTCGCACAGCAGCTTGATGCTGCCGGCGGCCGAGGCCTTCGCAGCGACCTTGGCGGCGATCGAATTCAAGGTCCCGCAGATCCCCGTGATCCACAATGCCGATGTCGCCGTACATGCGAACCCCGACAATCTCCGCGATGCGTTGATCCGCCAGATCTATAATCCAGTGCGCTGGGTGGAAACGGTGCAGTATCTGGCTATGCACGGCATCACGCGCATTGTCGAGGCCGGCCCCGGCAAAGTGCTCGCCGGGCTCAACAAGCGCATCGACAAGAACATCGCCTCGGTTGCCGCCTTCGATAGCGCCTCGCTGAACGAGGCGCTGGCCGATACACGGGCCGCGCAGTAACAGGAGAACAGCAATGTCACTGACCAACCAAATCGCCCTTGTGACCGGCGCCAGTCGCGGTATCGGTCAAGCCATCGCCCTGGAACTCGGCCGTCAAGGTGCGACCGTCATCGGCACCGCGACCAGCGAGTCCGGCGCCCAGGCTATCTCGGACGCTTTCGCCGCTGCCGGCATCAAGGGTGCGGGCAAAGTGCTCAACGTCACCGCGGCCGACACCATCGAGCCCTTCATCAAGACCATTGAAGGCGAGTTCGGCACGATCGCCATTCTGGTCAACAATGCCGGCATCACCCGCGACACCTTGCTGATGCGCATGAAGGAGGAGGACTGGGACGCGGTCATCAACACCAATCTCAGTTCGGTGTTCCGCACCAGCAAGGCGGTCCTGCGCGGCATGATGAAGGCCCGTCATGGCCGCATCATCAACATCGCCTCGGTGGTCGGTGCCACCGGCAATCCGGGCCAAGCCAACTACGCCGCGGCCAAGGCCGGCATGCTCGGCTTCGCCAAATCGCTGGCCCGCGAGGTTGGCTCGCGCGGCATCACCGTGAACACCGTCGCGCCCGGCTTCATCGACACCGACATGACCCGCGCATTGTCCGAGGAGCAGCGCGCCGCGCTGTTGGGCAGCATCCCGCTCGGCCGACTCGGTGCCGCGCAAGATATCGCCAATGCCGTCGCCTTCCTGGCCTCGGACGCCGCCGCCTATGTCACCGGCGAAACCCTGCACGTAAATGGCGGGATGTTCATGGCCTGATATTTCTGAAGAAGGGTTCTTAGGTTGTTGTTATTAAAAGGATCGAATCCGTGAACTTCAGAATGTACTTGAGCAGTATCAAGTGCGGATTTTCACTGGAACGGCCCTAGGCTTTTCACTACAATACCGCCCGCGGCCCAGACGGCCGGGTTTCTGGAGGACATACCTGTCATGAGTAACATCGAAGAACGCGTCAAGAAGATCGTTGTTGAGCAATTGGGTGTCAAAGATGAGGAAGTCACCAACGCGGCATCCTTTGTCGACGATCTGGGCGCAGATTCGCTGGACACGGTCGAGCTGGTGATGGCTCTTGAAGAAGAATTCGAGTGCGAGATCCCCGACGAAGAAGCCGAGAAGATCACCACGGTTCAGCAGGCGATCAACTACATCAACGCACACCAGGGCTGAGCCGTTCAGCCCGAGACTAAAGCCGCAACCACGCAGGTGGTCGCGGCCTTTTCTTTTTCCCCCTTTATTTTTTCTGGGGAGCCTGCTTTCCATGGCTGCTCGGGCGGGTTCGGATTCTGGATGTGGAAGGAGTGAACGGTGTCTAAACGGCGCGTCGTCATCACAGGCTTGGGCATTATTTCGCCGGTCGGCAATACTGTTGCCGCGGCCTGGGAGAACATCCTGGCCGGACGCGGCGGCATCCGTCCCATCGACAGCTTCGATGTATCGAACTTCGGTGTCCGCTTCGGCGGCACGATTGTGGACTTCGACGCGACCCAGTACATCACCGCCAAAGAGATCAAGAAGATGGACCCGTTCGTCCATTACGGCATCGCCGCCGGCTGCCAGGCCATCGCGGACGCCGGATTGGAAGTGACCGAGGCCAATGCCGAACGTATTGGCGTGGCCATCGGCTCCGGCATCGGCGGTCTGCACACCATCGAGAAGCAATACAACGCGCTGCTCGAAGGCGGCCCGCGCAAAGTCTCGCCGTTCTTCGTTCCGGCCAGCATCATCAATATGATCTCGGGCAACCTGTCCATCATGTATGGACTCAAAGGCCCAAACATCGCCATCGTCACTGCCTGTTCCACCGGCACGCACAACATCGGCGATGCCGCGCGCATCATCGCCTACGGCGACGCCGACGTGATGATCGCCGGCGGTGCCGAAATGGCCACCACGCCGTTGGGTTTGGCTGGTTTCGCCGCGGCGCGCGCGCTGTCCACCCGCAACGACGACCCGGCCACAGCCAGCCGACCCTGGGACCGCGACCGCGATGGTTTCGTGCTCGGCGACGGCGCCGGTGTGCTGGTGTTGGAAGAATACGAACACGCGCGCAAACGCGGTGCGAAGATCTACGCCGAAGTGGTCGGCTATGGCATGAGCGGCGATGCTCACCACATGACCCAACCGTCGGAAGGCGGCGAGGGCGCCAAGCGCTGCATGTTGAACGCACTGCGCGACGCCGGTGTGAACACCGATCAGGTGCAGTACATCAACGCCCACGGCACGTCCACGCCGGCCGGCGACAAGGCGGAAACCCTGGGCGTGAAGGCCGCGCTGGGCGCTTACGCAAAATCGGTCGCCATGAGTTCCACCAAGTCCATGACCGGTCATCTGCTCGGCGCCGCAGGCGGTGTCGAAGCGGTGTTCACCGCGTTGGCCATACGCGATCAGGTCGCGCCGCCGACCATCAACTACACCACGCCGGACCCCGACTGCGATCTCGATTACGTGCCGAACACGGCGCGCGAGATGAAGATCGATATCGCGCTTTCCAACTCCTTCGGTTTCGGCGGCACCAACGGCAGTATTGTTCTGAAGCGGGTGCAGTAAAGAGAATCGCTCCCTCTCCCTCCGGGAGAGGGTTGGGGTGAGGGATCTCAAATTCGCAATTTCCTCACCCTGTCCCTCTCCCACAGGGAGAGGGACCGCAAGTGCACGACAGCTTCGGGCATCCCTGATGACAGCGACCGCCAACGACGATCGAGACACCAGCGAAATCGTCATCCGGAGCATCGACAGCAGCCTCGATCTGCTGCGCCTGCATGAACTGAATCCCGGGCGTTATCCCCACCTGTTACAAAGTGTCACGCCGGGTCCACACGCGCGTTACGACATCCTGTTCGCCTTTCCCGAGGACACACTGTCCCTGGCAGCCGATGGAAGTCTGTGCGGCGGTGAAGGTGGTGTAACGGATTTTCTGAGCGCACTCGATGCGCGCTGGCGGCGTGAGGCCTGCGCCCAGCATCCACCTCAAATCAGTCCGGACGCTCACCTGCCGTTCCACGGTGGCTGGTTTCTCTATCTGGGTTATGAACTGGCCGGGCAGATCGAACCACGCCTGCGGCTACCGGCTTCTCCTGCTGCGAATCCGATCGCCCTTGCGACACGCTTCCGCACCGCGCTGATCCGCGATCATCAGGACCACGCGCTGTGGCTGGTGACGGAAGCCGGCACGGAAGATCATTTGGACAGCGTGATGCGCGATGTCGCCCAGGTTGAAGCGATACCCGAAACAGTCAGCATGGATATTCCGGCGGCCGAATTCACGGAAGACGATCCCGAACGTTATCTGGCCATGGTCCGCCGCACGCTCGCCTATATCCGCGACGGCGACATCTTCCAGGCCAATCTCGCCCGCACTTGGACCGCGCGTTTCGCCCAAACGGTCGACCCAAGCACCTTGTACCGCCGCCTGCGCACACGCAATCCCGGACCGTTCAACGGACTGGCGACCTGGCCCGGTCATGCCGTCATCAGTTCCTCGCCGGAGCGCCTGGTGCGCGTGCGCGGCGGTGTGATCGACACACGTCCCATCGCCGGTACGCGACCGCGCGGGCAGGGCGCGGACGCCGATGCAGCGCTGTCACGCGAACTGCTGGCGCATCCCAAGGAGCGCGCCGAACACATCATGCTCATCGATCTGGAACGCAACGATCTGGGCCGCGTCTGCGTGCCCGGTACGGTACGCGTCGACGAACTGATGGTGCTCGAATCCTATGCCCATGTGCATCACATCGTCTCCAATGTGCGCGGCGAATTGCGCGACGACATCACGCCCGGCGCCGTGATCCGCGCACTGTTCCCCGGCGGCACCATCACCGGCTGCCCCAAGGTACGCTGCATGGAAATCATCGCCGAGCTGGAAGGCAGTGGCCCGATCGGGCGCGGTCGCGGCGCCTACACCGGTGCGATGGGCTATCTGAATCGTAACGGCGATCTGGATTTGAACATTCTGATCCGCACCCTGGAACAACACGGCGAAGTCGTCGAGCTGCGCGCCGGCGCCGGTATCGTCGCCGACTCCGATCCCGAACGCGAGCTTGCCGAGACCCGCGCCAAGGCGCGCGGTTTGCTGTTGGCGCTAGGTGCCGACTAGAATCGCCCAATGCATACACAATGCCTCATCAACGGCAGACCCGGCGACAGCATCGCGGTCAGCGATCGCGGCGTGCAGTACGGCGACGGTCTTTTTGAAACAATCGCCGTGTGCGACGGTCGCTGTGAATTATGGGACCGACATATGCAGCGGCTGCTGGCCGGCTGCGAACGTCTGCGCATTCCGCCGCCCGAGATAGCGCAACTCGCCGCCGAGGCGCGGCAACTCGTTCACGACAGCGAACGCTGCATACTCAAGATCATCATCACGCGCGGCAGCGGCGGACGCGGCTATCGCGTCCCGGAAACCGCGCAGCCGACACGCATCCTGTTGCGCGACGACTGGCCGGAGTATCCGCCCGAGAATTCGGAACAGGGCGTGCGCGCGCGACTGTGTTCGCAACGGCTGGGAACCAACGCGTCACTGGCCGGACTCAAACATCTCAATCGATTGGAGCAGGTGCTCGCACGCATGGAATGGGACGATCCCGCCATCGCCGAGGGTCTGCTGCAAGATCATGCCGGGCGTGTGATCGAAGGCACCTTTACCAATATCTTCCTGGTTCAACATGGCAGGATCGTTACCCCGATGCTGGATATGTGCGGTGTTGCCGGTGTCATGCGTGCCGTGGTTGTGGAATTCGCCACCATGGCCGGGATAGACTGCGAGGAACGCGTTGTGTCGCTGGATGAACTGTATGCCGCCGAGGAACTGTTTCTGACCAACAGCCTCATCGGTATCTGGCCGATACAGGAACTTGATAACTCGCGGGAACACTGGCGGGCCGCGCCCGGTCCCGTAACCCGAACCTTGCAGGCTGCGTTCCATCGTTTGAGATATGTGAATGGCTGATATGCATAACCCACTCGACGCGCAACCGCCCCGGCCACCGCAGAGCCTGGGCGACAAGTTGTTCAAGCTCGCGGGTATTCTGGTCATCTGCATCAGCGTCGTGCTCGGCTGGCTCGGCTACGACTATCAAAGCTTCACCCAGACACCGCTCAACGTTCCGGCGGACGGCTTGGTTATCGAAATACAGCCCGGTCGTTCCGTGCGTGGTATTGCCGAGGATCTTGCCACCAAGCAGATCATCGCCAGCCCGCTGTATTTCGAATGGATGGCCCGGGTATCCGGTGCCGCGCCCCGGCTCCAGGCCGGTGAATACCGCATCGAACCGGGTACACTCCCGGAAACCTTCATCCAGTTTCTGGCCGCCGGCAAGGTTGTGCAGCACAGTCTGACGATCATCGAAGGCTGGACCTTCACTCAACTGATGGCCGCGGTACAGACGCATCCCGTGCTGCTGCATACCCTGCACGATAAATCCGCGCCGCAAATCATGGTCGCGCTCGATCATCCCGGCGAACATCCCGAAGGCCGCTTCCTGCCGGACACCTACAAATTCCCGCGTGGCATGACCGATGCGGAGTTCCTCGGCCGCGCCTATGCGGGCATGCAGGAGACGCTGCAACGCGAGTGGGCGACGCGCGCCAAGGATCTCCCCTTCGAGACACCGTACGAGGCACTGATCCTGGCCTCGATTGTGGAGAAGGAAACCGGTGTCGCGACGGAACGACCACGCATCGCCGGCGTGTTCATACGCCGGCTCAAGCAGGGCATGCGCCTGCAAACCGATCCCACGGTGATATACGGCATGGGCAAGGCCTTCGACGGCGACATCCGCGTCAGCGACCTGCGCAAGGACACGCCCTATAACACCTATACGCGCGACGGCCTGCCACCGACCCCCATCGCGCTGCCCGGCGCCGACGCCATCCGCGCCGTGTTGCATCCGGCCGACGGTAAAGAGTTGTTCTTCGTATCCAAGGGCGATGGCAGTCACTACTTCTCCGCAACCTTGGAAGACCACAATCGCGCCGTGCAGGAATATCAGCTCAAGCGCTGAACATGCTCATCCTGTTCAACAAACCCTTTCAGGTGATGTCCCAGTTCAGCACCCCGTCCGAATCCGGGGTCGACAAAATCACCCTGAAGGATTACATCGACATCCCCAACGTCTATCCCGCCGGACGGCTCGATTACGACAGCGAAGGCCTGCTGCTGCTCACCGACGACGGCCGCCTGCAAGCGCGCATCGCCGATCCGCGCTATGGCAAGGAGAAGGAATACTGGGTGCAGGTCGAAGGCATTCCGACTGAAGCCGATCTGGATAAATTGCGCACGGGCGTGAGTTTGAAAGACGGCCCGACACGCCCGGCCCAGGTCGAGATCATGGAAGTCCCCGATCTATGGCCGCGCACTCCGCCGATCCGCTTCCGCAAGGACATCCCGACGACGTGGCTAAGACTCATCATCAGCGAAGGCCGCAATCGTCAAGTGCGGCGCATGACCGCGCACATCGGCTTTCCGACCTTGCGACTGGTGCGTTGGCGGATAGGGGCGTGGACGGTGGCGGGGATTGCCTGCGGTGAATATCGGGTGGTTAATCGGAACTGATATGCTGGATCGACTTTGAGAAATATCGGCATCAGGTTGGTGAGAGCATTAGTCGCATAAGAAGGCTCTTATATTGCTATTTACAAGTAAGCGGCCTTTGGTGCACATTATAAAAAAGCTGGGTGGTTGCAAGGGAACCGGCGACAATACTGACAATGCGACCGTATGACTTACGTTGTCTCTCCTGACACACGCGGTTGACATAATAAAAACTTTGGAGGATGGCACTTGAGCCGTACGTGCGTTTGCCCCTGCGTCTGCGTTCATCTCTGCGTGATCGATGTTCTTCGCCCGGACACACCGTGCTGGCGCTGAGAACTGTGCACCCCCTTATACCGACCACCTGATTGCCACAGCGGCCTTTTCGCGAGCTGTCTCGCTGTGGATGCTGAAAGCTGAAACCATCGCGTGCTACACGGAGATATTCATGTTTAAACCCCTGCTGATGACTTTCATGTTAGGCGCGACCTCCATCGCGCAGGCGCAGATGTATTACGTCGACGCCAGTAACGGCAGTGACACATGGACCGGTACCGCTGCGAGCTGCACGGGGTGTGACCCCGCTACTGCCAGCAGCGGCCCGTGGCGCACCGTCGCGAAGGTCAACTCCTCCTCATTCCTGCCGGGCGACTCGGTGCTCTTTCAATGTGGTGGGGTCTGGCGCGAGACGCTGGAGGTTCCCAGCTCTGGTACGGCCGCAACCCCGATTTCGATCGGAAGTTATCCCGCTGCCTGTCCCGAAGGGAGTAGTAAACCGGAGATCACGGGTTCAGAACGCATCACCGGTTGGTCGTCCTACACCGGTAATATTTATGTGGCCACGGCAAACGTGAGCATCGCGCCGC
>JACRMO010000179.1:4080-6855 GCA_016214925.1 Gammaproteobacteria bacterium | reverse complement strand
CTCCTACAAAACAAAAACACACACAGGAGACCGCTCCATGGATTTCATCCGCCGTACCAGCCGTCGCATCACCCCGTTCGTGATCGCCGCCTTCGGCCTGCAGTCCCTGCACATGCCCGTCGCCCAGGCCGGCATGATCGCGCCGTCCACCTATGCCCAGCAGAGTGTGGCGGGCGATGCGCATCAGCAACTGCAGCAGTTCCTCGCACGTGACGAAATCCGTGCCGAACTCGTGAAACTCGGCGTCGATCCAGCCCAGGCCCAGGCGCGTGTGGAAACACTCAGCGATCGGGAAGCCACGCTGGCCGCCGAACGTCTGCAACAACTGCCGGCCGGTGGTGATGGCGGTATCGTCGGCGCGCTCGTGTTCATCTTCGTGCTGTTGCTGATCACCGATCTGCTCGGCCTGACGGATGTGTATCCGTTCGTGAAGAAGCACCGCTAATGTGCTAAGTGCGAAGGGGACAGATTAAAATCTGTCCCCTTCCATCACTTGCCCCCTTCCTACATCACTCCGCAGACCCGATCCGCCGACCAATCCGCCGCTGCGTATCCAGAAATTCATCGCGCAACGGCCCGCCCCGTTCACTACTAATCTCTAGGGCACGCGCAACCAATCGCTCCGCCTCGTCCCAACGTTTTAAATCCGCCAGCACAATCGCCAGATTGTTATAGGCGACCGGATCGTCGGGGAAAGCCGCGATCGCATCCCGATACGCCGCCTCCGCTGCCGCTAGATCGCCGCGCGCAAAGCGACTGTTGGCAACACCGAGCGCGAACACCGCCTGTCGCGGCCAGCGTTGCGCGGCACTGCTATACACCGTCTCCGCCACCTGCCAACGGCGCGCCTGCTCGAAGGGCGTGACCGCCTCCAGCACCCGTGTCACATCCGCCGTCGCCGGCAACTCACCGGGCTTGAGAACCACCAGTCCCCAATGCTCGGCGCGCGCCCAGGTGCGTTCGAACGTCTCCCAACCCACCCCATGCCGACGCTCGCGTCCCGACCGCAGCGTTACCGTACGCTCCGCGGGATCGATCCCGACCACGACGGCGTAGTGCCATACCGGTTTCCAATCGAAGGCAAGATTCTGCAACACCAGTACCGGGTGTCCGGCGGCCAGTTCTGCCTGCAACGCGGACAAGTCACCGCGAATCGCGAACGGCACCCGGCCTTGCGCGCGCGTCTGCGCCTGGAGTTCGATCTGCAAACTGCCCTTGCGGGCGGGGATCATCAACGTTGGTGCGAGCTGCTCGGGTGTGACGCCTACACCGTTCCACTGCAACACCGTCGCCAGCGCGGCGGGGCCACATTGATACTGCTCTTGCGGATAAAACGGCACGGTGTCGAGTTCCAACGCCGCACCCTGAAGACCTGGCAGGGGCGGACGCGGGGCGCAGGCCGCGAGCAGCACAACGGCCAGCAGAAGACAGATACACATCGAGGCGGTTTTCATGGCGTGGCCGATCATACCTGAACACGGCCAGAGCGACACGCAAGCGGGGCTTACTCAGGTGCGCTGGGCTCGAACTTCACGGTGCGCAGATCTTCGAGGCGGAACTGGTATTCCTGCACGGCGTTCTCGACCTGCACCGAGGCGATACCCGTCAACGGTTCACGTTGCTTGAGCGCGGCCCAAGCGCCTTTATCGCGGTAGGCCGCCAGCAATTCGCTGTTGGTCTTATACATTGCCTCGTTCTTGCTCCGGCAATCGGTAATCCAATGGTCGCGCTCCTGCACCGCGCCGTGCAGTAATTGGATATCGGCCTTGGCGTCGCGGAGGGTATCCGTAGTCTGGCCATGCCGCGCCGAGAGTTCCTTGTAGCGTTCGCTGTCGCGTTCCACGCGCGCGCGCAGGCCTTCGTTGCTACGCTGCGCCTGATCGAGTTCGCCGCTGCGCTGTTTGGTCTCGGATTCAAGCTCCTTGATGTGCTGCTCAAGGTCGGCGACCTTGGTCGTCAGTTCTCCATTCTGTTTTTGCAATTCGGTCTTCTCGGCGGCCATCTTTTGGATCATGGCCTGCGCCTGACGCGCGGCCGTGTCGCCGCCACCGCTACGCGGTGTGGCCTGCACGGCGAACGAGCCGAGCAACAGACACAGCGCGCCGAATCTGATCATCGCCTTATACATAACGCTCACCTCGGTCGTTCATCAGAACTTGGCGTTAATATCCAACTGCAACACATCGATACCCAGCGGCACGCCACTGCCGACCGCGTCGGTCAGATAGCTGCCGTGAATCTCGTCGGCGGTCATGTACTTCATGGTCAGCCAGGTGTTGTCCGCAAGCCCGTAGCTGCCGCCCACGATCCAACCCTCGGCATCGGTGCCGCCGAGATGGAAATCGGAATCGGTGAAGGCATCCAGCACCGCATCGCGCTCCACATGCCGGTAGAAACTGAACACCTGCCAGTCGCGGCGATTGGCGATCTCCGGCCAACCGACGGTGACGCCCACTTGATAGGCATCGGTGCGTTCTTCGACGTTCAACCCGGTGCGGGCAAGAATCTCCGCCTGATCGAAGCCGATATTGCGCGCGAAGTCGGCCGACAGAATCACATGCGTCGGCGCGAAGCGGACAAAATCGTAGCGCGCGGTGAAATTCAGAATGTCGTAGTCCGCGACCAATCCGTAAGGCGGATTGCCGGTGCCGTCGAGGTCGAACACACTGTTGCCTTTCTGCATGTAGTCCGGTGCTGTCCAAGCGGTGGACAAACCGACCAGCGGCTGTGGCTGACCTTCGATGTTCTGATAATCGTAATACGCCAGGCCGAGTT
>JACRMO010000179.1:0-3978 GCA_016214925.1 Gammaproteobacteria bacterium | reverse complement strand
AGCTTCGACCGATTCTCGAAATTCCAATCGGTGCCGACCTGCGCGCCATACAACCACTTGTCGTCCGAGCCATAGGCCTTCTCGGTCGACAGCGGGAACGCGCCCAGGGTCAGGAATACGCTGCGTTCGGTCTCATCCTCGGCATACAGGCCTTCGCCGAAGCTGATCTGTTTGGTCAGCGTACCCGCCACGCCTTCGAAGCCCAGATCGCCGTCCCACACCAGATCGGTGCTCAACCAGGGATTGGGGATGCGCCCACCCCACAGCCGCAACCAGCGCTGTTGATCGCTGGTGAGCGCGTCGTAGCGCAGATAGGCCTGATCGACGACCATCTGATAACGGTTGCCGTAGTTGCCCAGGCTCTGGTTGGTGGAAACCGGGTTATCCGTATCGCCGGTGGTCAAACGTACACCAGCCAGGATATTTTGAGTGACCGTGGCATCGACACCCAGACGTAGACGCGCGCGCATCTTTTGACGGTTCTCGGTGGTGTTGAGCAAGGTGTTCGCACCGTCTTCGTTGGACGCCTGCCAATCGAAATACGCGCCGTTGTCCTCGGCATAGTATTCGCCCTGGCCGCGCAGACGCAGATCGCCCTTGAGCTTGATGCGATTGGTCCAGTCCGGCAGCACACCGGGCACGCCCCATTGTTGGTTCTTGGCCTCGGCCAGCACGTCCGCCGCGACGTCTTCGCGCAATTCGGCGCGCACCTGGTCACGAATCTCGTCGCGCACGAATTGCGGCACATAGGTAACGCGCACGTCCTGACTGTTGCCGGCCGGTTGTGCGGCATCCGCCGGCGCTTGCTCCGCCGTGCGTTGCACCTCGGCGGCCGCCTTCTGCTTGGCCTGGGCGAGCAGTTTGTCCGCGCCTTCCTGGCTCAACACACCTTCCTTCACCAGCGCCTCGATGAGACTCATCGTGGTCGCCTGCAATTTCAGGAGTTCCTCGCGTTCGCCGGCGAAGCCCACAGCAGGCAGAAACAAGGTACAGATGGAGGCGGTCAATAATGTCTTGCGCATGATATGTTCCAGTGGAAAAGTTCAGCAATGGTTCTTGGATGGATGCAACAACTATTCACACCGAAGCACGCAAAGACCGCAAAGCAACTAATCGATCAGAATTTATTTGCGGTCTTTGCGTGTTTTGGTGTGAATACGTCTTTCTCATTCGGCGCGTTACAACCGCGAACTGATGCGCAGGCGGATCGGCTGCGGCATATCCTGCGGCGGTGCCTCGGCGAGCGGCGGCAATGCCGCCAGGTTGCGCTCCAACGCCGCGTCCACGTCTTGATTGCCGGTGCTGTCGGCGAGTTCGTACAACCGATCCTCGATGTTCTTCTGCACGCGCATCGCGTAGGCGACGAAGGGATCGCCCGCACCGGCCAGCAGGCCGCGCCCGCCTTTGCGACCGATCAGGCCGAAGCCATCACCGCCCGCGCCGCCCTCGGCGTCCACGCCGAGATCCGCGCCCGGCGGCGGCTCATCGGCGGCCTCCTCGGGCAGATCATCGACCGGTTCCGGCTCTTCCACCTTCACTTCTTCCTGCACTTCCGGCTCCGGTGGTCTCTCGACTGGCGGTGGTGGCGGCGGCGGTGTCAGCAAGGTGATCTGTTGCGGACCCTTCTTCGGTGCGGTCGCCGGCGTATCCAGAAAATCCCGCACCACGAACACCATGAAAACCCCAACACCGAGCACCACCAGCGTTCCGATAATCTTGGGCAGATGCCGCTTGAGGCTCATGGCGCGGCTACTTCACCAGCCGTTGCGTGACCAGCCCGAGCTGGGTGATTTCCAGCCGCGCGACCAGCTCCAGCACTTCCACGACGCGTTCGTATTGAATAGTCGCATCCGCCTTGACCACCACCGGCAGATCCGGATTAGCCGCCTTGTATTGGGCCAGCGTGGTTTCCAACTGTTCCAGCGTCACCGGAAAGGTATCCAGATACAACGTGCCCTCGGCGGTGATGGTGATCGCCTTGGTCTGCGGCTTGGCCAGACTCGGCGCCGCGCTGGCCTTGGGCAGGTTCACCTTGATGCCCTGCACCGAGGCCGTGGTCATGATGATAAAAATCACCAGCAGTACATACGCCAGGTCGAGCATCGGCGTAATGTTGATCTCATCGTAGGGTTCATTGTCGGCCTGGGCTTTCATCTGCTATGTTCGCCTGAATCGTGTTCATGTTGTTGTTCACACCAAAGTACGCAAAGAACGCAAATATTTATGAGCAAAATATTAATCAAGTTTGCTTTGCGCTCTTTGCGTACTTTGGTGTGCAATGCATTTTTTCAGCTGTGCTGCTCGGCGATCTTGGCGACGAACTCGTCGACGAACACATGCATGTCCGCCGAGATTTCCTTGATGCGCGAGCCCAGGTAGTTGTAGCCAAACAGCGCCGGGATCGCGACCGCCAGACCAGCCACCGTCGCCACCAGCGCGGCAGCGATACCCGGCGCAATGGCGTTGACGTTCACATCGCCGCTGGCGGCGATGGCCGCGAAGGTGATCATCACGCCGACCACCGTACCAAGCAGGCCGAGGAACGGGCCGCCGGAGATGGCGATGGTCAGCATCACCATCTGGCTGTTGAGTTTCTGCTGCTCACGCACCAGCGCGCCGTCCATGGTGGCCCTGATCGCATTCACCCCCTGTGTGCTCAGATTCAACTCCGCCGCCTGCGCGCCCACGGTCTTGGGCGTGCGGTGATGCATTTCCTGCACGCCGGCGTGGTAAATGCGATAGATATTTGAACTCTCGAAATGTCCGTGGTCGCCCGACAACGCTGTCAGCAGCGCCGAGCCATCGCGCTCGAAGGCATCGAGATTGGCGTCGTCGAGACGGTCGACATTGGTCGTGCCGAGTTGGGTGAACTGTTCCAGGAACGCGCCATTGTCCTTGCGGATGCGGTTGATAGTCATGCCCTTGGAGGCCATCACCACCCAACTGATCGCGGCCATGATGACCAGAATGACAATCACCACCCAACCGTCGAGCGTGACATTGCGCAGAATGGTGGCGAAGTACGACTCGCCGCCGGATTCCTGCTGCCCGTCTTCGCCGTAGACCAGTAACGTGGCCTCGGCCATTTGACTGCGCGCGGCGAAGCGCACCCAGTCGGCGCTGCGCGCAGTGGCCGCGACGCCGAACTCATCGAGCTGACCGATCAGGCCTTGCGTGCCGTCGGCTGCGGCACCGATCTGTAATGGTCCGTTCAAGGTCGGCGTGACCGCCGGCAGCGCACCGGCCGGCGCGCCGTCGATATACAAGGTCAAACCCTGGTTGTTGCCGACCAGCGCGAGATGATGCCACTGCGCCAGTGCGATCGGAGCCGAGGCGGACACTTCCTGCACTGCGCCGGTGGCATCGGTATAACGTACGCGCGGCGTCGCGCCGACGACATGCACATCCAATTTGCCTTCCACACCCGACCAGTCGAACAGCAAGGCCTCGTTCTGCTCGGCATCGAACTTCAACCAGGTCGACAAAGTGAATCCGGATTCAGGCGTCGCCAGCAGACCGCGCCCCGCCGGAATGCTCATGCCGCCGGTGCCATTGAACGTCAGCGCCGCGCCGATCGGACCTTCACCGATCACCGCCGTGCCGATCTCGGCATGGTTACCGTAAGCAGTGGCGTCTTTGCCCAGCGCCTGCGGATCGCCGAAGTGCAGCACCAGCGCCTGCGGCGCGTCGTAACTGCCGCCGGCATCCTCGGCCGCGACCGCTTCGGCATTGCCGTAATACATCCACAGCGTCTGCTTGGCCGCACCGCCCTGCACCATCGGCAGCTTCACCCAGAGCAGCGCCATCTGATTGATGGGATCGAAGCGTTCGATATGAAACTTCAGCGGCGTCTTGTCGTCCTGATCGATGAAACGCAGATCCTCGCCCTTAGGCAGCTGATCCTGGAAGTAACCGAAATTACCGGTGTGCAGGCGCACCAACACCTGCGCCTCGTTCACCGGACCGGCGACATCGCCG
>JACRMO010000178.1 GCA_016214925.1 Gammaproteobacteria bacterium | reverse complement strand
GCTACGAGCGGCGCGTATCTAAATTGCACTTGAGGGGATAGCAGATCCTATGCCACATTTTTATATTAAATATAAACAGTCAGTTGGAGATTATCCTGGCGTGCGGAGCCGGCGCACCGCACCACAATGGTGAGCACTGATGGGGCACGCACCACGCCGGCGCGCCTTCTTGGTGCAGATCGCACACGGCTGGACCGCAGTCATAAGCCTGCGTTAGAGTGCGCCGCATGCTCGATCCGAAATTCTTCGATGACCTCGCCCAACGCCTGTACGCCGCCTTGCCCGACAGCGCGCGCGTGCTGCAGCAGGATGTCGACCGCAATGTGCGCGCCGCCGTACAGGCCGCACTGAATCGCTTGGACTTGGTGACGCGCGAAGAATTCGAAGTGCAGGCCAAGGTGCTCGCACGCACCCGCACTCAGCTTGAGTCACTCAAGCAGCGTGTGGCCCAACTGGAAACCCAGGTGCTCGGCACGCGTCCCGCCTCAGTTATGGGTCAGGGTACGGATCAGAGCGCGGATCAGGATATGGACGGCGGCTAAAACCCCCGGCATGACCAGCGCGGGCCCGGATGGCCCACTGTTTTTTTGTATCCAAGGATTGGAACGATGAGCCTCGCCGTTGTGTATAGCCGCGCCCAACTGGGCATCGTGGCGCCTCTCGTCACCGTCGAAGTCCACCTCGGCAACGGCCTGCCCGGACTCTCCATCGTCGGCTTGCCCGAAACCGCGGTCAAAGAAAGCAAAGACCGCGTGCGCGGCGCATTGCTCAACAGTCGTTTCGAATTTCCCGCCCGACGCATCACCATCAATCTCGCCCCCGCCGATCTGCCCAAGGACGGCGGGCGTTTCGACCTGCCGATTGCACTCGGCATTCTCGCCGCCTCGGGGCAGGTTGCATTGGATCATCTCGCGGATTATGAATTCATCGGCGAATTGGCCTTGTCGGGCGAGTTGCGGCCGATCAGCGGCGCACTCCCCGCCGGTATCGCCGCCGCCACGGCGGGACGACGGCTGATCGTGCCACTGCTCAATCTCGCCGAAGCGGCCTTGCTCGACACACAGCAAGCACTGTCCGCCGGACATCTGCTCGAAGTGACCCAACATTTGAATACGCGCGAGCCCTTAGCGACGACTCAGCGCCTCGACATACAGCCCAACGCAGCCGAGACTCGCGATCTCACCGAGGTGCGCGGACAAACGCGCGCGCGGCGCGCCCTGGAAATCGCCGCAGCCGGCGGCCATAGCCTGTTGTTCGCCGGCCCACCCGGCACCGGCAAAAGTCTGTTGGCCAGTCGTCTGCCGGGCATCCTGCCGCCGATGAACGACAGTGAAGCCTTGGAAGCCGCCGCCATCGCCTCGATCAGCGCGCAGGGGTTCAAACCCGAGCATTGGCGACGCCGTCCGTATCGCGCACCGCATCACACCGCCTCGGCGGTCGCCCTGGTCGGCGGCGGTTCGCATCCGCTTCACCCGACCAGATCCAACGTTATCGTCAGCGCATATCGGGGCCATTGTTGGATCGCATCGATCTGCAAGTCGTAGTGCCGCGTCTGCCGCCGCGCGAATTGCAAGGCGCGCCGGGCGAAACCAGCGCCGCAGTCCGTGCGCGCGTGTGTACCGCGCGCGTCGTGCAGCAGGAACGTCAGGGCGAGTGCAATGCCCGTTTAAGCGGCGGCGATCTCGATCGGCATTGTCATCTGCACGCCAGCGAGCAGGCGCTGCTGCGTCACGCCTTGGAGCGTCTGAATCTGTCGGCGCGGGCCTACCACCGCATCCTGCGCGTGGCGCGCACCATCGCCGATCTCGACACCGCCGAACGCATCGACACACAACATCTCAGTGAAGCAATGGGTTATCGCAATCTGGATCGGCCGGTATAGCAACCCTGCACACCGAAGGACGCAAAGAACGCGAAGAAAAACATTATTATTGTGATTTACTCTGTGTTCTCTGTGCCCTCCAGATAAAAAGCATAATTATGGTCACTTTAGCGTTCTTTGCGCCCTTTGGTGTGAATCGTGTGTCATACGGAATACACGCCACCCCTACCGGCAATCGCCACGACGGTCAAGATACTCAGCCAGGCGCGGAGCGAGTAGAATCGTCGCGACGTATCCATCCACCGCGAGCGGAGATCGCTCACTTGGTGCTCAAGTTGGGCATGAACGCCGCGCACATCACCGCGGTGACCTTCACCAACAAAGCCGCGCGCGAGATGCGCGAGCGCGTTTCCTCGTTGTTGCCGCGCGATCAGAGCAAAGGCCTCAGCGTCTCCACCTTCCACACCCTCGGCCTGAACATTCTGCGCCGCGAACACAAGCATCTGGGCTTCAAGGCCGGCTTTTCCATTTTCGACAGTCAGGACAGCGGCCATCTCATCAATGAACTCATCACCAAGGCGCGCATCGGCCTCGATCCGGACAAGGCGCGCTGGCGTATTTCGGAGTGGAAGAACGATCTGCTGTTGCCCGCCGCCGCGCTGACAACAGCCGAGAACGATATCGACAGCGCCGTTGCGCGCATCTATGAGGAATACCAGCGTCACCTCAAGGCCTACAACGCCTTCGACTTCGACGATCTGATTCTCGCGCCAGTGACACTGCTCGCCACCGATGCGGATGTGCGCGAACGTTGGCAGGAACGCATCCGTCATTTACTGGTCGACGAATATCAGGACACCAACGGTGCGCAATACGAACTGGTGAAACTGCTGGTCGGTCGACTCGGCATGTTCACCGCCGTGGGCGACGACGATCAGTCGATCTACACCTGGCGCGGCGCGCGCCCGGAGAACCTGCAACGCTTGCAGGAAGATTATCCGCGTCTCAAGGTCGTCAAGCTGGAGCAAAACTACCGCTCCACCGGCTGCATTCTGAAATGCGCCAACCAGCTCATCGCCAACAATCCGCACGCGTTCGAGAAAAAACTGTGGAGCGAACTCGGCTACGGCACCGCGCTACGCGTGCTGCCCTGCCGCGATCCCGAACACGAAGCGGAACGCGTCGTCTCCGAATTGCTGCACCACAAATTCACTCACAGCAGCCGCGACGGCGACTTCGCGATTCTCTACCGCGGCAATCATCAGTCGCGCCCGTTCGAGAAAATCCTGCGCGAGCACCGCATTCCCTATCACCTGTCCGGCGGCATGTCGTTCTTCGATTATGCCGAGATCAAGGATCTGGTCGCCTATCTGCGTCTGCTGGTGAATGAAGACGACGACCGCGCCTTCCTGCGCGTGGTCAACACGCCGCGCCGCGAGATTGGGCCCGGCACGCTGGAAAAACTCGCGGCCTATACCGGTGAGCGCGGCATCAGCCTGCTCGCCGGCTGTTTCGAACTCGGCTTGACCCAACAGTTGAGTGGTCGCGCGTTGTCGCGCGTGCAAGAGTTCGGCACATGGGTGGTGGACTTCGCCGACCGCGCCAAACGCGGCAATCCGGTCGCGCTGTTCAAGGAACTGCTCAACGACATCGGCTATATGCAATGGCTGGAAAACAGCACGCGCGACCCTGACGAGGCGGCGCGACGCATCCAGAACGTCGACGACCTCGTCAGCTGGCTGGAACAGATGGCCGAGCAGATCGGCGGCGATGTGGCCCTAAGCGACCTGGTCAATCGCATGAGCCTGATGGACATCCTCGACCGCGACAAGGACGAGGCCGGCGGCAACAGCGTGCACCTGATGACCTTGCACGCGGCCAAGGGTTTGGAATTCCCGCATGTGTTCCTGGTCGGCGTGGAGGACGGCATCCTGCCGCACCGCAGCAGTCTCGAAGCGGAGAATCTCGACGAGGAGCGTCGGCTCGCGTACGTCGGTATCACCCGTGCGCAGAAGACGCTGAGTTTCAGTTATTGCAACCGCCGCAAACGCGCGCGCGAATGGGAGTCCTGCGAGCCCAGCCGCTTTCTCAATGAACTACCACTCGACGATCTGCACTGGGAGAACCGCAGCGGCCCGACCGATCCCGAAGAACGCCAGTCACGCGGCCGCGCGCATCTGGCGAATCTGCGCGGCATGCTGTCGTAAAATAAAAAAGGCCGCGCCCGTATCTCAGGGCGCGGCCTTTCAGACCTGCATTAAAACCGCTTACTTGCTCTCGCCAACCATGTATTCCATGGCGGCCTTCAGATCGTCGTCCGAACAGGCGGCACAGGTGCCGCGCGGCGGCATGGCGCGAATGCCGGCGACGGCATGCTGCGCCAGCGTGTCCATACCCTGCGCGATGCGCGGTGCCCACGCGGCCTTGTCGCCGACCTTCGGCGCACCTGCCGCACCGGTGGCATGACAGGCCATGCAGGTCGTGTCGTAGATCTTCTTGCCGTCGGCAGCAGCCGGTGCCGCAGCAGCGACAGGCGCGGCAGCGTCAACCTTCACCTTGAAGCCGGTCTCGTTGAGCATGTGCGCGATCGCACCCTTCAACTCGTCATCCGAGCAATCGCCGCAGGTGCCCTTGGGCGGCATGGCGCGGATGCCGTTGACGGCGTGATTGAGCAGTGTGTCCATGCCCTGCGCGAAGCGTGGCTTCCACGCAGCCTTGTCGCCGACCTTCGGCGCACCGGCTGCACCGGTGCCGTGGCAAGCCATACAGAAACCGTTGAACACATCGGCGCCGGAACGTGGGCCTGCGCTCGCGGCACCCGCGCTGGATTCGCCCGCCACCACGACGTTACCGACCGGCTTGATGTTCTCGTCGGCGGTCTGGGTCGCCTGGGAGTTATCTCCTGCGGCATCCTTATTACCCACCGCGGTCTGCGCAACGAAGTAGAACACGAACGCCAGGACAACGAGGAAACCCAGTACGGCTGCAAACGTGGTGAAGAGGGATTTGTCTTGATGACTCACGGTGGAAATTCTCCGTTACGTTGGATCTGAATGGCGCAGACCTGCGGTCTGCGTATCGGGCGGGGAGTATAGCGGCAAAGCCCGTTTACGGAAACGGCGCACAGTTTCCGCAACGGCAGGGCCAGATGCTCAAGAGCGGAGGCCCAGCGCCGTTATATAAGGTGAGGGAACCTGATTTGCGCACACCGGAACGTTCACCGCCGGCGACGGACCCTGGCAGCGCACTGAAACTAGCAATAGTTACAGCAGGTTAACTAAATATGAACATCGCACCCAGTCCATTGCCGACGGTCGCTCCGACCCACGAAGCCCCGCGCCCCGCGCAACCGCCCGTCCATGATTCCAGCCGACCGATCATTGCCCCCAACCCGGCCGAGGCCATGGCCCAGGAAACACACCGTGACGATGCGCGCCATACCGGCCGTCACGTGGAGCAGCACGCCGAACATGATCCGCACGCCGCCAGTCAGCACACCCGACGCAGGGCTGCCGGCGCTTCCGCCACAAGCGAATCCGCACCACCGACCGAACCACGCCCCCACCCGGCGGCGCATCTCACGGTCGGCGTGTTGCTCGATGTCTTTGCCTGATAGAGGAAAGCAAACCTATGAAGATCGATTCTTCCGTCGCCGCACTGGGTCTGCTCGGTGTGCAGAAAGGCATGCAGGGAATGCGCGAAAGCGCCGCCACGATCGCCAGCGCCGAGCAAGCCTCATCCTCCGATGCGAATTCAACGGCCGAGGCGCTGGTGGCCCTCAAGCAGCATGCGATGCAGGTAGAGATATCCGCCAAAGTCATCGATCAGGCCAATGAAACCATCGGCTCGCTGATCGACATACTCGCTTAAGGCCGCTTCAGCCCCAACCACCGACGCACGCCGGCTTAGCGGTGCGTACCGGTCTTCTGGTTGGGAATCCCTTCGATCGGACATTCGTCCGTGCCAACGGTCGGGCGCGTAATCGCCTCGACATTGGCCCGCGCCTTGGCCGGATCGGCGATCCAGGTGCGATAAAACTCATAGGGACATTCCGCCACACCGCGCTCCCCGTCGCCGGAATTGATCATGCCCGTGTAACCGCGATGCAGCAGTTTGAACAGATGATTCTGCGATTGACCGTTGCGGCGCGCATCGCGAATCGCGGACACCGAAAGCTCGGCGTACTGAATCCCGTAGTCCTCCTCGCCACACTCGCCGAAGGTGCGCCCATCGAAACCGATGATGGCCGAATGTCCGAAGTAGGAATACACGCCATCGAAACCGGTGGCGTTGGCGACGGCTACGTATGAGTTGTTCATAAAGGCCATCGCCTTGGCCACCAGCACCTGCTGATCCTTGGACGGATACATATATCCCTGACAGCGCACGATCAGCTCGGCGCCGCGCATGGCGCAGTCGCGCCAGATCTCCGGATAGTTGCCGTCATCGCAGATGATGAGGCTGATCTTCAAACCCTTCGGACCTTCGCTCACATAAGTCTTGTCACCCGGATACCAGCCCTCGATCGGACACCAGGGCATGATCTTTCGGTACTTCTGCACGATCTCGCCCTGATCGTTCATCAGGATCAGCGTGTTGTACGGTGCCTTGTTGGGGTGCTCTTCATGACGCTCGCCGGTGAGCGAGAACACACCCCAGGTCTTGGCCGCGCGGCAGGCCTCGGCGAAGATCGCGGTCTCCGCGCCGGGAACGGTCGATGCGGTCGCGTACATCTCCGCGCTGTCGTACATGATGCCGTGGGTGCTGTATTCGGGAAAGATCACCAGATCCATACCCGGCAGGCCCTGTTTCATGCCGACGATCATGGCGGCGATCTTGCGCGCGTTGTCCAATACCTCGGCCTGAGTGTGTAGCCGCGGCATCTTGTAATTGACCACCGCCACACCGACGCAGTCTTTGCTGGATGAAATATCACCGTGTCTCATTTCTGTAGAATCCTCGTTCCAATCATCAGACGGACAGATACTTGCTGATCTTCGCGGTATCCACATTCGCGCGCAGGTCTTCGTGGATAAAGCGCCCCTTGTCGATGACGATCAATCGGTCAGCGATGGCCAGGGTAAACGACAGCACCTGTTCGGACACGATGATGGTGATCTCGCGCAGCTTGCGGATTTCGTTCAGCACATTGGCGATGTCCTTGATGATCGACGGCTGGATGCCCTCGGTCGGCTCGTCCAGCAGCAGCACCTTGGGGTCGGTCACCAACGCGCGCGCGATGGCAAGCTGTTGCTGCTGACCGCCGGACAGATTGCCGCCCTTGCGCTTGCGCATGTCCCACAGCACCGGGAACAGGGCGAAGATGTCGTCGTCGATGCGCTTGTCCTTGGATTTTTCCAGACCGGTCTCGATGTTTTCCTGCACGGTCAGGGTCGGAAAGATCATGCGCCCCTGCGGCACGTAAGCGATACCGCTGGCGACACGCTGATAACTCTCCTTGCCGCCCACTTCATCGCCGTCGAGACTGATACTGCCCTTGCCCAGCGGCAGAATGCCCATCAGCGATTTGAACAGCGTGGTCTTGCCCATGCCGTTGCGACCCATGATCGCCAGGGTTTCGTTTTTGTTGGCCGTGAAATTTATGCCATGAATGACTTCACTCTGGCCATAGCTCACCGTCAGATCGGAAACTTGCAACATACAATTTCTCCAGTGCTCAATGACCGAGATAGACTTCGATGACCTTGGGATCGTTCTGAACCTTGTCCATACTGCCCTCGGCGAGGATCTTGCCCTGGTGCAACACGGTCACCTTGTGGGCAATGTTCTTGACGAACTCCATGTCGTGTTCGATGACGATCACCGAACGGCCCTTGGCGATTCGATTCAGCAATTCGGCGGTCTGCTCGCGTTCCTTCACGCTCATGCCCGCCACCGGCTCGTCGAGCATCAGCAGTTCCGGATCTTGGATCAGCAGCATGCCGATCTCCAGCCATTGCTTCTGCCCGTGGCTGAGCAGACCCGCTTCCATATCCAGGGAATCCTGCAGGAAGATCTCGGTGGCAATCTCGCGCACGCGCTGGTCGATCTCGGCGGTGCGTTTGAAGGCCAGACAACCCCAGACACCGCGTTTGGCCGGATAGGAAATCTCCAGGTTTTCGTACACGCTCAAATTCTCGTAGATCGACGGCGTCTGAAACTTGCGCCCGACGCCGGCGCGCACGATCTCATGCTCGGAGAGCGTGGTGAGTTCGTGATTCTTGAACTTGATCGAGCCCGTCGTCGCCTTGGTCTTGCCGCAGATCAAATCCAGAACCGTGGTCTTGCCCGCACCGTTCGGCCCGATCACCACGCGCAACTCGTTGCGATCGACATAGAGATTGAGACCGTCGACCGCCTTGAAGCCGTCGAACGACACGGTCAGATCTTCGACCGCCAGGGTAAAATCTGTTTCGCTGCTCATGCCATTTCTCCTCAGGCCGCTTCACGCGCCGGGGTCGCGGCGACTTCGTTGACCGGTTCTGCCGGTGGCGCGGGCTTGCGCAACATACCCTTGAGCTTGGCCAACGCCTGATTGCCGTATTTCTCGTACAGCCCCGCCAGGCCATTGGGGAAGAACATCACCACGGCGATGAACAGACCGCCCATCAGGAACAACCACAGTTCCGGGAAACTCTCCGAGAAGAAGGTCTTGCCGAAGTTGACGATGAGCGCGCCGTAGACCGCGCCGATCAGCGACATGCGCCCACCGACCGCGGCGAAGATCACCATTTCGATGGACGGCACGATGCCGACGAAGGACGGCGACATGAAGCCGACCTGCAAGGTGAACATCGCCCCGCCCACGGCGGAGATCATCGCCGCGACGCAGAACATGAAGATCTTGAAGTTGGACACGTCATAGCCGGAGAAGCGCACGCGGTCTTCCTTGTCGCGCATCGCCAGCATCAAGCGGCCGAGCTTGCTGGACAGAATGAAGCGCGACAGCAGGATCACGCCGATCAGCAGCGCGCCGTTCAGGTAATACAGAAACAGCTTGGCCGAATCGGCGCGGATGTCCCAGCCGTGCAGTGTCTTCAGATCGGTGATGCCGTTGATGCCGCCGGTCAGACCCTGTTGGCCTACGATCAAGATAGTGATAATCGCCGCGATCGCCTGGGTGATGATGGAGAAATACACACCGCCCACGCGCCGCTTGAACATCGCCACGCCGATGATATAGGCGAGCAACGCCGGCACCGCGAGGATGGCGAACAGCGTGAAACCGAAACTGTCGAAGGGTTGCCAGAACCACGGAAGTTGAGTGAGCTGGTTCCAGTCCATGAAATCCGGAATGCCCGGCGTGGATTGGATCGCCGTATTTTCCGGCGACGACGCCTCCAGTTTCAGAAACATCGCCATGCAGTAACCGCCCAGGCCGAAGAACACGCCCTGACCCAGACTGAGAATGCCGCCGTAACCCCACAACAGCACCAGACTCACCGCCGCGAAGGCATAGGTCAGATATTTTCCGACCAGATTCAGGCGGAAGATATCCAGGGACAACGGCAACACCAGGAAGATCAGCGCTGCCAGGATGGCCAGCCCGATCGCGCCCTGTTTGCCGCCCAATATATGTTTGTAGATTGCGGTCATCGCACACACTCCCCGGCGTTACTTGCGAACCTTGATGGAGAACAACCCTTCCGGACGCAGCATCAGAATGCCGATGATGGTCAGCAGGGTGAGAACCTTGGCCATGGAACCGGTGATAAAGAATTCCAGGATCGATTGCGCCTGGGCGATGGAAAACGCCGAGGCGATAGTGCCGAACAAACTCGCCGCGCCGCCGAACACCACCACCAGAAAGGTGTCGACGATATACAGCGTGCCGGTGGTCGGTCCGGTCGAGGCGATGGTGGTGAAGGCGGAGCCCGCGATGCCAGCGATGCCGCAACCGAGCGCGAAGGTCACGCGATCCACCTTGCGGGTGTTGATACCCACCGCGCCGGCCATGAGACGGTTCTGCGTGGTGGCGCGCACGCGCAGACCCCAACGCGATTTGAACAGAAACCAGAACACGCCCAAGGTGACGAACGTCGTCAGACCCATGACGAACAAGCCGTTCAGGGGGATATCGATGCCTTCGGTCGGCTGATAGGAACCGAGCAACCACTCCGGCAAGGTCGCGCTCACTTCGCGTGCACCGAAGGCCGAACGGAAGAACTGCTGCATGATGAGACTCAAGCCCCAGGTCGCCAGAAGCGTATCCAAAGGTCGCTTGTATAAGTGGCGTATCAGCAGGAATTCCGCCAGATAGCCGATGACGAACGCGATCAGAAACGACACCGCGATCGCGAATGGAAAATAGTAGCTAATGAAACCCGGCATGAACTTCTCGGTCAGCACGGAAAACATCACCGTGGTGTAGGCGCCGATGGTCATGAACTCACCGTGCGCCATATTG
>JACRMO010000177.1 GCA_016214925.1 Gammaproteobacteria bacterium | reverse complement strand
TGGAGAAGCCGAACATATACATGCCCGCGAACGCACTGGTCAGCGCCACCGGTACCACCAGCGTGGGGATCAGGGTCGCGCGCAGGTTCTGCAGGAACAGCAGTATGACCAGGAACACCAGGATCACTGCTTCGATCAGCGTATAGATCACTTCCTGGATGGAGATGCTCACGAACGGGGTGCTGTCGTACGGCACCAGCCAGGTGACGCCGCGCGGGAAGTAGGCCTGCAACTCGGCCATCTTGTTGCGCACCGCCGCGGCGACATCCAACGCGTTGGCGCCCGGCGCGAGCAGAATGGCGAAGCCGGCGATGGGATCGCCGTTGAGGTGTACGCTGTGGCCGTAGGACTCGGCGCCCAGGTCGATGCGTGCCACATCCTTGAGACGCACGCTGCTGCCGTCGGTGTTGGTGCGCAGGATGATGTCGCCGAATTCTCCGCTGGTCGTGAAGCGGCTAGCGGCGCTGACCGAGGCGGTGAAGCCCTGGCCCGGCGGCGAGGGTTCCGCGCCGAACTGACCGGCGGCGATCTGCACATTCTGATCGCGTACCGCATCGAGAACATCCGCGGCGCTCAGGCCGTAGCCGCGCAACCGGTCGGGATTGAGCCAGATGCGCATGGCATAGGCGGCGCCGAACAGATTCGCGCTGCCCACGCCGGGCAGGCGTTGAATCGGATCGAGTACCTGCGAGGCGATCAGATTGTTCAGCGCGTAGGTGTCCATGCCGCGGTCACGCGATTGCAGCGCCACCACCATCAGAAAGTCGTTGTTGGATTTGGCGACGGTGATGCCGTTCTCGACGACCTCCTGCGGCAGGCGCGCCTGCGCGACATTCAGCCGGTTCTGCACCTGCACGGCGGCGATGTCGGGATCGGTGCCGGTGAGGAAGGTCAGCGTGATCTGCGCCGTGCCTTTGGAGCGCGAGGTCGAATCGAAATACAGCAGATTGTCGATGCCGGTGAGTTGTTGCTCGATCACCGAGGTCACGGTCTTTTCCAGTACCTCGGCGCTGGCGCCCGGATAGGTCGCGGTGATGCTGACCTGCGGCGGAGCGATCGGCGGATACGCCGCCACCGGCAGGTTGAAGATGGCGGCCGCGCCGCTCAAGGTGATGAGGATGGCCACCACCCACGCGAAGATGGGTCGGTCGATGAAGAAGCGTGGCATCGCGCGCGTTTCCTTTTAGGGTTGCGCTGCGGGTTGCGCCGCTGGCTGCGCGGCGGGCACCGCTTTGGCAGCCGCGCCCGCTTGCACCTTCTGCAAGCCTTCGACAATCACCTGATCGCCGTCGGCGAGTTCGCCGGTGACGATCCAGTCGGTCTCGGTCATGCCGTGGGTTTGCAGACGGCGCTGTGCGACCTTGCCGGCTTTGTCCACGACCAATGCGTAGGCACCGCGATCATCGCGCGCGACCGCGGCTTGCGGCAAACGGAAGGCGTGTTCGATCTGGCCCATGGTCAAGCGCAGTTGCACGAACATGCCCGGCAGCAGGCGCTGGTCGGGATTCGGCAGCACAGCGCGCAGCGAGACCGCGCCGGTGCCGGGATCGACGGCCAGATCGGAGAAGTCCAGCGTGCCCGGTTGTGCGTAGGGTGTACCGTTCTGCAGCAGCACTTCGACGCGCGCCGCACCCGTGCCGCTGCTGTCTTGCAGTGTTTGCAATTCGGCGGCCGATTGACTGAAGTTCACGTAGAGCGGATCGATCTGTTCGATGGTCGCGAGTTCGGTGGCCTCACCTTGGCCGACCAGTGCGCCTTCGGTCACCAACGCGCGTCCGGCGTGTCCGGCGATCGGCGCGGTGACGGTGGCGTAGCCGAGATCGAGGCGCGCACTTTCCACATCGGCCTGCGCCTGTTTAACGGCGGCGGCGCTGCTGCGTTCGGCGGCGAGCGCGGTGTCCAGATCCTGCGCCGAGATCAGACCCTTGCCGGACAGACCGCGCAGACGCTTGGCGGTCAGCGCGGCATTGGTCGCGTCCGCCTGCGCACGCGCCAGCGCCGCCTCGCGTGCGTGCAGCGTGGCCTGCAACGGCGCCGGGTCGATCTGGAACAGCGTCTGCCCCTGCGCGACGTCGGTACCTTCCGTGTAGGCGCGTTTGAGGACGACACCCGCCACACGTGCGCGCACCTGCGCCTGCCGGGTCGGTGCCAGACGGCCGACCAGCTCGCGGGTCATGGGCACGGTTTGCGACTGCGCGGTGATCACGGCCACTTCCGGCGGCAGGGCCTGTTGATTCTGCGGCGTCTCTTTTCCGCAGGCCGCGAGCAGCAACGCGCACGCACTCAGCAGCGCCGTGGCAGGAAATCTGTGCCCCATAGGTGATCCTTGCAAGCTTGGTTATGGAACCCGTGCAAAAGCATAAAGTATTTTAGTGGTCGATCGACGTAAATTGGTTCCGCGGAATATGAGAAAAGTGTGTAGCACAGCGGTGGCCGCATGCATGGGCTGCTTGAGAAGCGCCGGGCGGGCGAATGCCGGTTGGCTTGGACCGCTCGCGGTCAAAGTCGGCAACGGAGAACATGCCGCCGTGGTGTTCCAGGCCTGCCGTTAGCGGCTGCGCGGTGCGACCTTGCTGCCGCGCGAACTCCAGGGAGACGGACCCAGCACGATGCGCGTGTTCAACTGTTCCGCATACTGAGCGGCGTACTCGCAGACATGCTGGTGTGAACCGCGCCGCAGACCATTAATGGTGGAATTGTGGTTTTTGAGCATGTAGCGATACCAGTCTTGACCCTGCTCGCCGCCCGGCGTTTCGGTTTTCTCAACACTGGCAACCTTAAAGATCAGTGATGTGGTGAGGTCCGCGCGCTTGGAGGCAGGCACTGTCGGGGTTTCCGCAGGTGTCGAGGTCGCAACCTGCTGGGATGGCACTGGGTGCGCTTCGGGGGAGAGGTCGTCTGCAATGTGAGTGAGCATGTGAGTTCTCATGTCTATTGAGTGGGCCCGGATAAGCGGGATAACGGGCCAGACCGTGCATAGAGCATGCGGCCAGGACGAGACTTCGTCGAGATGTTCTTGTCCAGCCCCTGTTGACCGGGGCGGGCGTCTGGCGCACAGCAACGGCTACTGGCTATGTGGATGCCGGATTAACTGAAACCGACAATGGCCGGAATGTGACTACCGGATAGGCTAATGAAAACATTTTAACACGTTGGCCACATCCGCTGGGGACATTCTTGGGAGATGCACGGTAATATGTTCGCACTTGTGCCTTAACTTAATCACAATTCTCGACCCTAAGCGCGACCCAAATTCGACTATGGAACCTTCCTGGAAAGACAGTATCTATCGACAACGTGAAGAACTGGCGGGGATGCTCCGCGAGCCGCTCGCGCAGCTGGCCAAGCAATGCGTGCCGGTTTGGGGTGATCGGGACCGGCTGAATGCGGTGTTGCTGGAAGGCTTTCCCAGCATTCCGTATTGCACCTATCTGTATGTCGTCGGCACCGACGCGGTGCAGATCTGCGACAACGTCGGCACCGCCGGGCTCATGCCCGGACACTATCAGCGCAATCGCGCCGAGCGCCCGTACATGCAGGAGGCGATGCCCGCGTGGGGATTCCTGCTTTCGGATGCCTACATCAGCCTGGACGCACAGCGTCCCTCGCTGACTGCGCTGCAAGTCATTGCCGCGGATGCGGGCACGCTGGGCTATCTCGGTGCGGATT
The DNA here is from genome assembly GCA_016214925.1 of Gammaproteobacteria bacterium. Taxonomy (GTDB): domain Bacteria; phylum Pseudomonadota; class Gammaproteobacteria; order Thiohalobacterales; family Thiohalobacteraceae; genus JAHJQQ01. The sequence goes on along the minus strand of JACRMO010000177.1, from coordinate 7,965 downwards.
TCGACTTGCGCAGATTGCCGGTGACGTCAGCGCTGTATCAGGAGCCGGGCGATTGGCGGCAGGTGAAGGGTGACCCGGCCATCCGCAGTACGCTGTTTCAGCAGACCCGGATCGAGAGCCCGATGGACCGCAATATGCAGAAGGCGCTGTCCATCCTGGAGGAGTTGCTCACGGTGCGCGGCATTTTTCAGTGCCAGATCCACTTCTCGAGCAGCCAGGCCATTATCTGGACGATCGACGATCCGCTGCGCTATCGCATCCTCGACCAGGAAGTGCTCAAGGATCCGAACATCTGTCTGGTTTACCCGCCGCGACCCTATCCTGCCGATGCCGCGATACCGCGGACCGACATCGCGCGGGTTCTGGACGGCATGCGGGCGCTGCGCCTGGTCGATACGACTATCTACCTGCGCACGGCCTCGCTCAACATCATCAATGGCATGGTGAGTCTGACCTTTTCCTGCGACGGATCGCACTACATGCGCTACGACGAGTTCCTCGCCAAGGGCGCCGCTTTCTGGACCGGGATATCAGCGTGATGATTCAGCCGCCGCGGTCATGCGATTTTTGACATTTTCGATATCACGGCCCGTTATGGGGTCGCTGGTGTTAATCATGTTGGTGGGCAGCTGTTCAACACAACCGAGGTCGACATGAAGAAGCTAAAACATGAGGCGGAATTGGTTAAAGCCGCGCTGCTCGCCGGGATGAAATATGCGGAAGATCGTGGCGCCGCCATATTCGAACCGACGGATTCGGTCAATGAACGTATCCTGTATATCTACAGACTGCTGGTCCACGATAAGCTCGTTCAACCGTTACCGGAAGATCAGGTGTCGCAACAGACCCTGAGACATAAACTTGCCCTCTGGTACTCCAAGCAACTGCCGAAGGATCATCCGCTGCTGAAATGATTCAGCAGCACGGGTTGATCGCAAGCGTGCGCGGAATCGCCGTGCGCCTGATTGCGCGATTTCCTACAGCCGTTTTCCGGCCAGCGTTGGCGTTTTGTCGGTGCGGGTCTCCAGTTTCAGATAACTGACCAGCCGCACCGTGCCTGCGTCGTGCAGCGCCGTGTGGATCTCCTCGACCACGGCAAGAATCGCGTGCAGCTCGCCCTCGATGTTGGTGCCGGAGGCGTGCGTTTCGATGAGGAAGTCATGTTCCTTCAACAGTGCGATGACGTGGGTGATCTCCTGTCGAACGGAGACGCCGTTGCCAATGGGCACGACTTGCAATTCGGCGGTGGCTTTCACGGTACGTTCCTGTGCAATGAGTGAATGTGGCTGAGGTTGTAAACACGGCGGTCTTGCCCGGTATATCCGCCGCGAGTATGTTGCGGTTTCCGCGCGTAGTATGCACGCATCATCCCTGCATGGTCTGATAGTCCTCACACGATGACAGCCGAACTCCCTCGATTCCTGGATTTCGAAGCCTCGGGGCTGGGGCCTGACGGTTATCCGATTCAAGTCGCGTGGAGCGCGGCGGAGGGTGCGGTGACGGAGTGCTGGTTTATCGAACCTGAACCGGAGTACGGCTGGGCGTTAGAGGAGGGCTGGGATACGAGCGCCGAGCGGGTGCATGCTATTCCCTTCGCCACATTGATCGAGCAGGGCAAACCGGCGGCGTGGATCGCGGCACGCATGAATGAACAACTCGATGGCCAGGCCGTGTATGTCGACGGCGGCGCCTGCGATCAGGTCTGGTGTCGGCAGTTGTTCGCGGCGGCGGAGATCGAGCCGCGCTTTGTCTTGGCGGATTACTGGGAATTGCTGCTTGAGATTTTGCCGGCCAGTCAGACGCGCCGGTCGGGTTGGCAATATGCCTTGCAGGACGCGGCCTGGAAGCGGGTCCAGCGGAATTCCGGGGGCCGTCGTCATCACGCGGATACGGATGTGCGCTACTTGGTCGAGCTGTACCGCATCGCGCAGGGCCGTGCGGTGCGCCCACGTTGATGTGGGGCTGACGGCTGTGCATGGCGTCGCGGGCAGTGCCTTGATACACTACGCGCCCGCCCGAATCCGATCCGGATCCGACCGGGCGAATGTTTTATAAATAGCTGATTTGGCTTACCGGTTTGGCGGCTTGTGCCGGTCCCCCCGCGACGCTAAGCTGTGAACCCCGTCAGGCCCGGAAGGGAGCAGCGGCAGCAGTGATGCGGGCGCCGGGGTGTGGCTGGTGCAGGCCGCCTCTTAATTCAATCCCCATGCATAAAATTAAATGAGCTACCAGGTTCTCGCGCGCAAATGGCGGCCCCGCAGCTTCCACACTCTGGTGGGGCAGGAGCATGTGCTGCGCGCGCTGGTCAACGCGCTGGACAACGACCGGCTGCACCATGCTTATCTGTTCACCGGCACGCGCGGCGTCGGCAAGACCACCATCGCGCGCATCTTCGCCAAGTCGCTCAACTGCGAGCAGGGTGTCGGCTCCAATCCTTGCGGCGTGTGCAGTGCCTGCACCGAGATCGACGAGGGCCGCTTCATCGACCTGATCGAGGTCGATGCCGCGTCGCGCACCAAAGTCGATGAGACGCGCGAGCTGCTGGAAAATGTCCAGTACGCGCCGAGCCGCGGCCGTTACAAGGTGTACCTCATCGACGAGGTGCACATGTTCTCCAATCACAGCTTCAATGCCCTGTTGAAGACACTGGAAGAGCCGCCACCGCATGTGAAGTTCCTGCTGGCGACCACCGATCCGCAGAAGCTGCCGGTGACGATCTTGTCGCGCTGTCTGCAATTCAATCTCAAACGCCTGCCGCAGCCGCTGATCACCGGCCATCTCGCCGATGTACTCAAGCGCGAGGATATCGAAGCGGAGCTGCCGGCGCTGGTCGAACTCGCGCGCGCGGCCGATGGCAGTATGCGCGATGCGTTGAGCTTGCTGGATCAGGCGATTGCCTTCGGCGGCGGTGCCGTGCGCGAAGCCGAAGTGCGCGCCATGCTCGGCACCATCGAACGCGGTCAGGTGTACGCCATTCTGCGCGCGCTGGCGCGGCAGGATGGCGCGTCTGTGCTGGCCGAAATCGCCCAGCTCGCCGAACAAGCGCCGGACTTCAGTAGCGTACTCGCTGAACTACTGTCTCTGCTGCAACGCATTGCGGTGGCGCAGACGGTGCCGAATGCCCTGGACGACAGCTACGGCGATCGCGATACCGTATTGGAGTTGGCGCAATTGCTGAGTGCCGAGGATGTGCAGTTGTATTATCAGATCGGGCTGATCGGCCGCCGCGATCTGCCGCTGTCGCCCGATGCGCGCGGTGGCCTGGAAATGATTCTGCTGCGCATGCTGGCATTTCGGCCAGACAGTGCACAGGTGCGGTCCAATCAATCCAATGCAATTGTACCGGCACGCGCCACGCCAGCGGCGCAAGCACCTGCGAGTCCGCGTCCAGTGCCTGCTGCGAAGGCTGCCTCGCCAGCTGTCAGCGCCAAGCCCGCGACGGCTGTCGCAGCACCGGCAATGGCGCCCGCATCGACGCGAAGTACCGTACCGAGCGGTGACTGGCCGGCGCTGATCGAGGCGATGCAACTGCGCAGTATGGTGCGGCAGCTCGCCGAGAACTGCACCTTGACCGAGCAGAACGAGCAGTTGGTTCGTCTGAATCTCGATCCTAATCATGCGCAATTGAACAGCCCCGCGCTGGAGAAAAAACTGGCCGAGGCACTGAGCGCGTATTTCGGGCGCGACACAAAATTACGCATCGAGACCGAAGTCCCGCGTGAAGAAACCCCGGCGCAACGTCAGTCGCGCTTGGCCCGCGAACGCCAGAAGGCGGCGGAACAGTCCATCGCCGAAGACGATACTGTACGCACGCTGGAAGAGACTTTCGGCGCGCAGGTGCAGCGTGATTCGGTGCGACCGTTGGAGTGAACAGAGAGATTTTGTAGGTTGGGGTGAGCGCAGCCGAACCCCAACGATCCGATTCAATTTGGCGTGTTTGTTGGGGTTCGCGATGCTCACCCCAACCTACGGAAGAGGTGGAGATGATGAAAGGCGGTCTCGGCAACATCATGAAGCAGGCGCAGCAGATGCAGGCGAATATGCAGAAGCTGCAGGAAGAACTGGCGCGCACCGAAGTGACCGGGCAATCCGGCGGTGGCATGGTCAGCGTCATCATGAACGGCCGCCACGAGGTGCGTCGGGTGAGCATCGATCCCAGCCTGATCGGCGACGACAAGGATATGCTGGAAGATCTGATCGCCGCGGCCATCAATGATGCCGTGCATAAGGTTGAGTCCACCAGTCAGGAACGCATGGCCGCGCTGACCGCCGGCATGAATCTGCCGGCAGGCTTCAAGCTGCCGTTCTGATAGCGAACCTCAATGGCGCATTCTCCGCGTATCGAACGTTTAATCGAGGCCCTGCGCTGTCTGCCGGGCATCGGTCCGAAATCGGCTCAGCGCATGACTTTTCACCTGCTGGAGCGTGATCGCGCCGGCGGCCGACGCTTGGCCGAGGCGTTGGTGGAGGCGATGGACAAGATCGGCAACTGTACGCGTTGCCGCACCCTCAGCGAGACCGAGACCTGCGGCTTATGCGCATCGTCCAGCCGCGATGCCGCGCTGCTGTGTGTGGTGGAGTCGCCGGCCGATGTCGCCGCGCTGGAACAATCCACGGGTTACCGTGGTCTGTATTTCGTCCTCATGGGCCATCTGTCGCCATTGGATGGCATTGGTCCGCGTGAGCTGGGTCTGGACCAACTGGAGGCACGGCTGGCCGACGGCGAGGTACGTGAGTTGATTCTGGCGACCAACCCGACCGTAGAGGGCGAGGCCACTGCCCATTACATCGCCGACATGGCGCGGAACCGGGGTGTGCGTGCAACCCGCATCGCGCATGGCGTACCGCTGGGCGGTGAACTAGAATACATCGACGGTGGCACGCTCTCGCACGCCTTTGCGGGTCGCCAGGAGCTTTAATAAGGAGCTGTAACCTACTGATGCGCAATATGTAGTTTTTGCGTCGTCATGATCAGGTCAAGGATCGGATGAATATCACCCGTCTCTCCAATACTGCTTATACCGCCCCGAGCTATCCGGTGCCGAGCCGGAACCGTGAGCGGGCGCTCGAGTTGGTCACGGAAGCCGATGCGGGTCGATCGACGCGTGATACGGTTGGGCGAGGCGAGCGGGTCGTGCAGGGCGAGGTTCTGCAACGTCAGCGCACGGCTTACAGTTCCACCCAGGATTACCTCAATAGCCGCATGTTGGACGGTTCCTATACCATGGAAGACAGTGCGGCGGATTCGCGGCAGCGCTCCGCGTCCAGCCAATCGGGCCAGGCACTGGGCGCGTATCTCAGCCACACGCGCGAATTCATCCAGCCTGACGTCAATCGCGGCAAGCAGGTCGATTATTTCATTTGAGTCCGTTTCGGGGTACGCCACATGGCGCGTTGAATACGCATGCCATCAGCGGTCTAATGCACCCAGCGACACGTCCAACGAATCAGCTGAGGTGCGACATGAGTGACTGCCTGTTTTGCAAGATGGCGACTGGAGAGATCAAACCTAATGTAGTTTATGAAGACGCCGACGTACTGGCCTTCCGCGATATCAACCCGCAGGCACCCACCCATGTGCTGGTCATTCCCAAGACGCACATCGCCACGCTCAATGACCTCCAGCCTGAACAGGCCGCGCTGGTTGGCAAGCTTCATCTCGCCGCCCGGCACGTCGCCGAGATGGACGGCATCGCCGAACGCGGCTACCGCACGGTGATGAACTGCAACCGCGAAGCCGGGCAGACGGTGTTCCATATCCATTTACATGTATTGGGTGGGCGGGGGATGCACTGGCCGCCGGGCTGAGCTGTCCGCTTGGTTGACAGTGCCTTTAATTGGGATTATTTTCCTAAATTATGCATCTCACTGAAACGCTCAGTATCGCCATTGTGACCCTGCTGCGGCCCTTGGTGCGCATTCTCCTGCGCAACGGTGTCGCCTATGGCACGTTCGCCGAGTTGGCCAAGAAGGCCTACGCGGATGTGGCCTTTGCCGATTTTGGTGATGCCGGACGTAAACAGACTGTGTCGCGGGTTTCCGCGCTGACCGGCCTGACCCGCAAGGAAGTGAAGCGACTGCTGGAATTGCCGGCCCTGTACGACGCCGAGCTCGACCGTCGCTACAACCGTGCCGTGCGTGTCATCAGTGGTTGGCTCAACGACGGCGAGTTTCTCGGCGCGGATGGCCAGCCCGCCCGCTTGCCCGTGGACGGCGAGCGCGGTTCCTTTGCCGCGCTGGTGCGGCGCTACAGCGGGGATATTCCCACTCAGGCCATGCTGGCCGTGCTGGCGCGCGGAGACTGCGTCGTGCGCGAGGACGATGGCATTCGACTCACACGGCACGCGTATATCCCGGCCGGCGATCCCATCGACAAGGTGCGCATCCTCGGCACCGATGTCGGCGAACTCATCACGACGATCGATCACAACCTGACCACCCATGCAGCGGATCTGCGCTTTCAGCGCAAGGTGTCCAATGCACAGGTGGCCGCCGGTTCCGTGCCGGCCTTTCAAGCATTGTCGGCGGAGCGCGCGCAGAGCCTGTTGGAAGAACTCGATACCTGGTTGACTCAGCACGAAGTCGGTGCGGAGACGGCGGGTACCCATGAGGCGCCGCGTTACGTCAGTCTCGGTATTTATTACTACGAAAGCGAACCCCCATCGGAGCAGTAGTCATGAAGATGAAAATCGTATGGAGCTTTTTGGTGACTGCGGGTGTCGCCCTGGTCACGGCCTGTGGCGGTGGTGCTGGCGGCGGCGGTGGTATCGCGGGTATCGGCGGTACCGGCGTGACATACGGTCCTGTTACCGGTTTTGGCAGCGTCATCGTCAATGGCGTGGAATATGTCACCAGCGCCGCCGATTTCAGTGTCGAAGGTTCGTCAGCCGGTATCGATCAGAACGACCTTGATGTCGGCATGGTGGTAACTGTCACCCATGATGACAATGATAACGCCAAGAGTATTAGTTATCAGGATAACGCCGAAGGCCCGGTGGCGAATCTCAATGCCCCCGGCAACACCTTCGATGTACTCGGCGTCGGCATTACCGTCGACTCACTGACCGTGTATGACGGTCTCACCGACGTCAACGTCGACGGTGCCATCGACATCAATGATCTTGCCAATGACGATATCGTCGAGATCAGCGGCCATATTACGGCGGCTAGTGCTGTGCTCGCCACGCGCGTGGAATACAAGGCAACGTGCTCGACGCTGGGTGCCGGCGAGGAAATCGAAGTGAAGGGCACGGTCAGCAACGTCGATACGATAGCCGATACGTTCGATGTGGGCAGCCTCACGGTCAATGCCAACGGCCTTATGCCTATTGGTCTTGCCAATGGTGACTATGTCGAGGTTAAGAGCGGCACCTGCCCGTCCCCCAATCTCTCGGCGACCAGCATCGATAACGAGACCGAAGGCGCAGATCTGAGCGACCTCGACGCGGGCGAAGATGGGATGGAACTCAAGGGCGTGATCGCCAATGCCGCGGGCAGCGCGCCGAATTGCAGCTTCGACATTGATGGGCAGGCCGTGCGTACCACGTCCGGCACCGATATTGAAGGCAATCTGTCGTGCGCCACGCTGGTGGACGGGGACACGGTCAAGGTGGAAGGTCAGCTGAATGCCGGTGGCACACTGGTGGCCGATCAGATCAACCGCGAGGATAGCGAGGCGGATGTCGATAGCGAGTTCAGTGGACTGGTCACGGTCGTAAGTCAGACCAGCTCATTCAACGGTGTCATCACCGTGAACGGTAGCGCCAATATCGCGGTGGATATCGCAACGGCATTCCATGGCGACAGTCAGAGCTTCAATCTCGACACCCTGGCCGCGGGCACCCTCTGCGCCGAGGTCAAGACCGACGCCACGATGCGGGCGATCAGCATCGACGAGGAAGACTGTAACTAGTCGACAGCGAACAGTTGCAACAAATTTGCCGCGGCCACTCCGGTGGTCGCGGT
>JACRMO010000176.1 GCA_016214925.1 Gammaproteobacteria bacterium | reverse complement strand
CGGGGTGCACGAGTTTAGCGGCAATCGCTCCGGGAACTGCAATGCCCATGCTGGCGAAACCGTTGGAGATCAGGCAGGTGTTGGGATACTCGCAGCGGAACATGCGCGCCATCCACATCTTATGCGCGCCGACGTCGCAGAGCACGATGTCTTCGAACTTCAGGGCGGTGCGCAGATCCCAGATGATCTTCTGTGGCTTGACCGGGAAGCCGCTGTCCTGGGCGTGCTGACTCATCTCCTCGACCAGCGCCTCGCGCAGCGCGCGCATCGGCTGGCCCTGATGCGGCGTGGCCAACTCGGCGATGCGCAGCAGACTGTGCTTGAGGTCGCCTCTCACGCTGACTTCGGGCATGTAACTGGCATCGACCTCGGCCTGGCTGGCGTCGATGTGGATGATCTTGCGGTCGCGGGTCGGGTGCCAGAGATACGGATGGTATTCGACCAGATCGTAGCCGATACAGATCACCACATCGGCGCGCGAGAAGCCGCAACTCACATAATCGTTGGCCTGCAAACCGGCGCTGCCCAGCGCCAGCGGATTCTTGCCGAATGGCACCACGCCCTTGGCCATAAAGGTGTTGGCGATGGGGATGTTCAGCGTGGCGGCGAAGTCGGCCAGGTGTTTCCAGGCGCGCGCGCGGAGCACGCCGTTACCGGCCAGGATGATGGGGTTGCGCGCCGCCGAAATCAGCTCGGCGGCCAGTTCGACGCTTTCGCGCGGCGGTTCCGGCAATGCCGAACAACTCACCGGCAACGGCACATCCTCAATGAGCATCTTGGCGATGTTCTCGGGAAACTCGATGAAGGTCGCGCCGGTCTTTTCGGTCTGCGCCAGCTTGAAGGCCTTGCGCACGACTTCGGGGATGATGTTCGGCGTGAGCAGCCGCGAGGAATATTTAGTGATCGGTTGGAACATCAGTTCCAGGTCCAGCACTTGGTGCGACTCCTTGTGCAGCCGCGAGGTGGAGGCCTGACCGGCGATGGCCACCAGCGGTGCGTGGTCCATGTTGGCGTCGGCCACGCCGGTGATCAGGTTGGTAGCGCCGGGGCCGAGCGTGGCCAGACACACGCCGGCACGCCCGGTCAGTCGACCGTAGACATCGGCCATGAACGCCGCGCCCTGCTCATGCCGGCAGGTGACGAACTTGATGGACGAATCCAGTAACGCGTCCATGAGATCGAGGTTTTCCTCGCCGGGCACACCGAAGATGTATTCGACGCCCTCGTTCTCCAGACATTTGACGAACAGCTCCGCGGCTCTCATGGTTTCAGCGCGCGGCCCGTTCCTGTGCGATCAGTCGGTCGGCCGCCTTGAGCATGCCCTCGGCGCTACCGGCTTCGCTGGCCGAGGTGCGGTATTTACCGTTGATGACCAAGGTGGGCACGCCGCTGATGCCGTAACGCTGCAGCATCTCCCGCCCACGGTTGAGCTTGGTGGCCACGCCGAAGGACATGTAGGTATCGCGGAACTGTTTCTCGTCGACGCCCTGGGCAACGAAGAACTTCGCCAGCGAGTCTTCATCTTCGAAGGTCTGCTTCTGTTCGTGGATCGCCTTGAACAGGGGTTCCTGAATCTTGTCGAGGACACCCAGCATTTCGGCGACATAATAGGCACGCGCCAGCGGATCCCAGCTCGGCCTGAACACTGCGGGGATACGCACAAAGACCACATCGCTCGGCAACGCCCCGACCCATTTGTTTAGCTGGGGTTCGAAGTGATAGCAGTGCGGGCAGGCGTAGGAGAACAACTCAACGACTTCGATTTTTTTCGGGTCGCTGGTTGGCTGTGGTGCCGCGAGAGTTACGTAGTCGGTAGGCGCAGCCGCCTCCTCGGCCCGCAGCGGCGTCACCGCCAGGAAGGCCAAACCCAGAACCATTGCGCCCATCTTGATAAGACGTTTCATTCGCGATCCTCGTTGTTGGTTATGCCAGACACTTACAATTCCCCATACGAATGCAGCCCGGACAGGAACATGTTCACGCCCAGGAAGGCAAACAAGGTTACAAACAAGCCGACGACGGCCCACCATGCCATCGGTGTGCCGCGCCAGCCCTTGGTCATGCGCATATGCAACCAGGCAGCGTAATTCAGCCAGACGATCAGCGCCCAGGTTTCTTTCGGATCCCAGGACCAGTAGCCGCCCCAGGCCTCGGCCGCCCACAGCGCACCGAGTATGGTAGCGACGGTAAAGAAGGCGAAACCCAGCGCGATGGCTTTGTACATCACATCGTCCAGCACCTCCAACGCGGGCAGGCGGCTGTCGACTGCCGCGCCACCGGCACGTTGATCCTGGCGGTGGCGAAGCAGATAGACGATGCCGACCATCGCCGCCAGCGCGAAGGCGCCATAGCCGATGAAGTTTGCCGGCACGTGAATCTTCATCCAATAACTCTTGAGCGCGGGCACTAACGGTTGTATTTCAGACGCGCCGCGATCGAAGGCGTACCACAGCAAGAAACCCACCGCCGCCGAGATCACCAGCAACACGAAACCGCCCAGCGCGCGCGTGCGGTAACGGCCTTCGTAGAACAGATACAGCAGCGCCGTGATGATGGAAAACAGGATAAAGACTTCATAGAGATTGCTGACCGGAATGTGGCCGACATCCGGACTGATGAGATAGGACTCGCGCCAACGCACCATCAACCCGACCAGGCCCATGGTGGTCGCCGACCAGGTGATCGCGCTCGCCACCTTGCCGGCGAACTCCGAACGCGTGGCCAGGGCGAAGAAATAGGCGGCCGTGGCCAGCACATACAAGGCGCTCATCCACATGATCGCCGACTGGCTGGAGATCAGATACTTGAGGAAAAAGTTGCTGTCATCCGCGTTCAGGTTGTTGCCGTACAAACCGATCGCCGCGAGACTTAAGGACGCCACCGCGAGCGACAACGGCCGCATCGGTTTCCAGGCCCAGCCCAGTCCGATCAGTGCCGGCGTGGTGCCGGCCAGGATCGCGATCTCGAAGCCGTCCATGAGATCGGCATAGTGCGCATAGGTATACACCGCGCCGGCCAGCACCAGCAGCGCCCACAACCCATCGAACGCATTCAGCCGCCGCCACAGGGCGCGGTCGTCGAACTGCTCCAGCATGTTGTGTTGGGTTACCGACATGGCATTCTCTCCACTCACCGCGGTGCAAACACTCGGCACCGGAATCATTCTAATGACAGGTCAATGAACTCAACCTGAACGTAACACCAAACCAGTCTTTGTAGGAGCGGCCTTTGGCCGCGAACCGGACCGTCGCACAATCGTTCGCGGGCATGCCCCAGGGCAGCCTCTCGGCGCAAGCGCCTCACCTGCAGCCCGCTCCTACTTGGTTTTCGATAATTGGCCATCCAGCGCCTGGGCCAGCCGATCGAACTCGATGCGGAAATCGCGCACGTCGCGGTTACCCGCACCGGCGAACAGCACCTCGGTGCCGGCCGCACCTTCGCGCAGCCAGAACCACAGCCGCCGGTGGTTGATATAGAACGTCGTAAACACGCCGGCGATCAGTAAGGCGAAGCCCAGATACACGACATTCTTGCCGGGGGCGCGTGCGATTTGCAACCCGGAAGCCTGGACATGCTCAAAGGAATTTAGTTCCAGGAAAAACGGCGAGCCGTACTGCGGTAATACGGCCAGCGCATTGATGGCATCGTCGTAAAACTGGCCCTCGCGCGCGCTGATGCCGGCACGGGTATCGACGCCTTCGGCGTTCAGCACGTCGAGATACAGCGTATTGAGGATATTGCGCAGGACCTTCAGATAGGCGTCCAACACCTGGGCGCGCTGCGCCTCCGGCACGCTCTCTTTGACCTGGGCATCGATGGCCTCGAAACCGCCGCGCGCGAACAGATCCACCAGGCGCTGCATGGTGGTGGAGACCTCCTGGATCAGGTTTGGATTTTCCAGCTTCGTATCGCCCTTCACATCGCTGAAGGTGCGGCGGGTGGTTTCCAAGGAGAGTTCGGCCACGCGCGGCGCGTTGCGCAACAACGCATTGAAGTGCATGAAGCGCTCCAACGTCCCTTTGGGATCGGCCGGCAGATGCAGATAGAAGAACGGGTCCGACACTTGGGTACGCATGCCGCTGAGGAAGAACAACCGTCCCTCGAAGTCGATGGGCGCCATGTAATTCTCGTATTCGCGCGCCTCGCCCTCGGCGTTGCGCACCTTGAAGGTGAAATTTGGCCCATAGTTGCGGAAGCGTTTTTTCGCGCCTTCCTCGGCCGGATTGATGTTGAACAAACGGAAGTCGTCCAACTCCAGCGTCATCGGCCCCTGCGCTGTGTCGACCTTGAGCCGCTCGAACACCGCGCTTTTGACCGCCTGCGTCTCGATCTTGTCCCGCCCCAGGCTCCAGGCCTTAAGCTGCATGCGCGTGCCGCCGTCGTTGAAGCTGGACTGGTAGATGGCGTACCCCTTGTAGAGCAGCGGATGATTCACCGCGATGGTGGCCGCCAAGGGCGGTTCGCCATTCGGTTCACCGTTCGCGGTGATGACCAGATCGCTTTCGAAGGATTTAGGCTGTCCGGTCTCGTAATGCTCGATGCGGAAATCTTTCAACTCGATCTTGAACGGCAGCGGTTGCACCAGATATCCATCGCGCAGTTGCAAGAAGGCGATATTGGCCGTCGAGCCTTCCGGCACGGTGATACTGCCGCGAAAGGACGGATTCTTAACCGACAACCAGGATTCGCGCGGCACTTCGGCGGCGGGGATGTCGCGGGTTTCGATCTTGATCTGGCCGCTCATCTCCTTGAGTTTGAGCGGCAGGTTGCCGTCGAGCAAACCGCCGATGCAGATCACGACGATTGCGGCATGCGTGAACAGATAACCCAAGCGATTGGCCGCGCCGCTCATGGCCGCGACCACCCGATGATCGCCGTGATCCTTGCTGCGCACGCGGTAACCCTTGGCGCGTGCGAATGCGCTCACCCGTTGTTCGACCTCGGCGGCGGGCAGCGGCAAGGTCCATTCACGGCGCACATGGAAAGCACGCAGCGATGATTCCTGCACATTCAGGCGGAAGCTGCGCATATCGCGCAGCATATGCGGCACGTTGCGGTAGATGCACACACTGGTGGAGAGCACCAGGAACGCCAGGATCAGCAAAAACCAGCCGGCGCTGTAGACGTCGTACAAGCCGAGACTCTTGAACGCCTCGAACCAGAACGGCCCGAACTTCACGATATAGTTCTGATAGGCCTCGTTCTGCTTCAACACCGTGCCGATGATCGAAGCCACCGCCACCGCCACCAGCAACATAATGGCGAGATTCATCGAGCCCAGGAATTCCAGCAGCACGCCGGCGCGGGTCGGACTGCGCGCGGGGTGGCGGGACGGAGTGTCGGCGG
>JACRMO010000175.1 GCA_016214925.1 Gammaproteobacteria bacterium | reverse complement strand
TGAGCAGGGATTCGCCCATCAGCAGCGCCACGACCAGCACCACGCCGACGGTGATCGAGGCGCGCAGGCCGATCACATTGCGCTGGGTATCGCTGAGATTGCGGGTCAGCCCGACGAACACCGGCACAATCCCGATGGGATTGACAATGGCCAGCAGGCCGATGAAAAACTTCGCGTAGACGCTCCAGTCGATCATGCGGCCAGTGTAGCCGATCCGCTGGGCGTCGGGTATGAACACGAAGACTGTGGCGGTGCAGTAGGATGGGTGAAGCGGAGCGTAACCCATCAAGGCCACGGATAAATGATGGGTTACGGCAAAATACGCCTTCACCCATCCTACGAGCTGAGATTGCGGGTATTATTTGGTCATGACGACGACCCACGAACCCATCCGCCTGTCCGTTTCCGGTATGAGCTGTGCCGGCTGCGTCGCGACCGTCGAGGACGCATTGCGCGCGGTGCCCGGTGTGACGAGGGCTAGCGTGAACTTCGCCGAGCACACCGCGCAGGTCGACGGTAGCATGAACGCCGACACGCTGGTCGCGGCGATACGCAAGGCCGGCTACGATGCCGCCGAGTTGCGCGGTGTGGCAGATGAAGAAGAAAAGGAAGCCGCCGAGTTCGCGCATTACCGCAAGCTGCTGCGCCAGGCGACGGTCGCCGGTGCGATCGCGTTGCCGCTGGTGGTCGGCGATATGCTGCTCGGGCTGTTGCCGATGCTGCACGATCCCGGCGGCCGCGCGTTCTGGTTCACCGTTGGCATCGCGACTTTGTTCGCGCTGGTCTATTCCGGGGGTCACTTTTTTATCGGCGCCTGGAAATCCTTCCGCAATCACAACGCCAACATGGATACACTGATCGCGCTCGGCACCGGCTGCGCCTGGCTGTACTCCATGGTTGTGGTGATCTTCCCCGACAGTGTGCCGGTGCTGGCGCGCCACGCTTATTTCGAGGCGGCGGCGGTGATTCTGGCATTGATCAATTTCGGCAGCGCGCTGGAGATGCGCGCGCGCGGCAAGACTTCGGAGGCGATCAGGCGACTGATCGGTTTGCAACCGAAGACCGCGCGCGTGCTGCGCGACGGTATGGAAGTCGATGTGCCGATCACCGGAGTCGGTCTCGACGAAACCGTGCGCGTGCGCCCCGGCGAAAAGATTCCCGTCGATGGCGTGGTGCTCGACGGTCATTCCACCGTCGACGAATCCATGTTGAGCGGCGAACCGATCCCGGTGGAGAAATCGCCGGGCGCCGAGGTCGTCGGCGGCACCTTGAACAAGAGCGGCAGCTTTTTGTTTCAGGCCAAGCGTATCGGCAAGGACATGGCGTTGGCGCGTATCATTGAACTGGTGCGGCAGGCGCAGAATTCCAAACCGGCCATCGGTCGCTTAGCGGATCGCATCGCCTCGGTGTTCGTGCCGGCGGTATTGATCGTCGCCGTCGTCACCTTCCTGCTCTGGTACAACCTCGGGCCCGATCCGCGCGTGAGTTTTGCATTGGTGACCGCCATTACGGTGCTGGTGATCGCCTGTCCCTGCGCGCTGGGTTTGGCGACGCCGATTTCGATTATGGTCGGCGTCGGCAAGGCCGCCGAGCACGGCATTCTGATTCGCAGCGGCGAGGCCTTGCAGCGCGCGGGTCAGTTGTCGGTGATCGTGCTCGACAAGACCGGCACGGTGACCTTGGGGCAGCCGCGCGTGACGCAGATCGAAACCACCGATGGCGTGGACGAGGTCGAACTGTTGCGTCTGGCCGCGAGTGTCGAGGCCGCTTCGGAACATCCGTTGGCCGAGGCGGTGGTGGAATCCGCGCGGTCACGCGGTATAGCGACGACAGCGGTGGAGCAATTCGCGGCGAGCGCCGGCGGCGGTGTGAGTGGAAAGGTTGATGGCCGCAGCGTGCTGCTCGGCAATCCGCGTTATCTGAACGCGCAGGGTGTTGCGCTCGACGATTGGGAACAATGCGGTACGCAACTCGCCGCGCAGGCGCAGACGCCGTTGTATGTCGCCATCGATGGCATGATCGCCGGCGTGATCGGCGTGGCCGATCCCATCAAGCCCGGCGCGCGCGCGGCGATCGCCGCGCTGCACAAGGCCGGTCTGCGCGTGGTGATGCTCACAGGCGATCATCATGTGACCGCCGACGTCGTCGCCCGCGAATTGAATATCGATGAAGTGCGTGCCGAGGTGTTGCCGGCAGACAAGGCCTCCGAAGTCGCGCGCTTGCAGGACACCGGCGCGGTGGTCGGCATGGTCGGTGATGGCATCAACGATGCGCCCGCGCTGGCGCGCGCCGATGTCGGCTTTGCCATCGGCAGTGGCACCGATGTAGCGATGGAGAGCGCCGATGTCACGCTCATCGGTGGTTCATTGTTCGGTGTGCTCGATGCGATTCAGATTTCGCGCGCCACCGTACGCAATATCCGTCAGAATTTGTTCGGCGCCTTCGTCTACAACGTCGTCGGTATTCCGGTCGCGGCGGGTGTGCTGTATCCCTTCATTGGCATGCTGCTCAACCCCATGATCGCCGGCGCGGCCATGGCCTTGTCCTCGGTGACCGTGGTCAGTAACGCCAACCGGCTGCGCGCCTGGAAGAGCGCCCGACAGAGTGCCGGGGAGACGGCATGAACATCGATGTGTGGGTGAACGTTGGTGGTGCGGGCGTGATCGCGCTGATCGTGTGGTGGTTCTGGCTGAGTAAACGCTAAGCCGCTCGTTTGCGCTTACTGGCCGGCATCAACGCTCGATAGAGTGTGGCGAGTGTCTTGAGCGTCGGGTTGCCGCGTGGTGAGAGCGCGCGTGAGACGGCCTCGCGTTTCATCTTGGCGATCTTTGCGAGTTGGGTGATGCCGCCTTGTGCCTGTGCCACTTGCCGAAGTGCCGAGAGGAAGGCGAACTCTCCGCCCGGGAGGCCGATTTCTTCGAGAGCGGTGCGCAGATAACTAGCGGTGAACTCCGGATCGTTGCGGAGCATTTCAATCATTGCCTCATCGTGATCGCGTGCTGCTTTCATGTTTGCCTCGCCTGCCACTCTTGCCAGTAATGGGTCGCGTGTTCGATATCCGCGTTCTGACGCCGCTTGTCGCCACCTGCAAGTAACAGAATCATCTGATGCCCGGCGCGTGCGTAATAGATTCGGTATCCGGGCCCGTAGTCGATGCGCAGTTCCCAACTTCCACCACGCAGTGGCTTGCAGTCGCCGAATTGGCCGGCCGCCAGTCGACCAATTCGCGTGGCAATACGCGCCTGTGCCTGACGGTCGCGCAGATTTTCCATCCACGCCTGAAACACATCGCGGCCATCCCTGGTCAAATAGTGTGCAATCCGATACACGATCTGATCGTAACTTATGAGTTACGGTTAGGCAAGTCCAGGAATCAGAGGGCACGATCAGCTCACACTACTTGAATTGACGGTTAGCGGATTTTGGCGTTGATACCGGTGAGCTGGAGTCGTTGCTTCCCTATCACTATATACGCAGGCACAGCCAGATTCTGTTGCCGCTCGCTGCGGGATTCTCGATAGACTCGACCGGCCGTGTCGTACAACGAACCGTTGCACGGCTCGCTGAAGCCGCCATACCAGGCGATATCGGGTTTGGGTTGTTTGTTAGGTGGGATGTAGCGTAGTTGGCAAGCGCGGTCGGTATCGACGGGGATGAAGACGAAATACTCCGACAGGTGCGAACGGGTCGGCGTGCGCAGGTCCTCGGGTTGTCTGCTGTGTTGCGATTGTGGATCGTGCAGCTGGGCCTCGACGCGTGTCAGGCCATCGAGTTCGTGCGCGTTGCGCCGATACACCGCGACCGGGCCGCCGGGCCAGTCATCGAGGGTGAGCAGTTCACCCGGCTGCAAAGCCGATACGTCGATTTCACGTTCCCAGCGTTGTTTGCGCGGATCGTCCACGCCCGCGTCGGACAACAGCGCGGAGATGAAAACGTAGATGACGAACCCCGCTCCCAGCAGGGCCAGCAGTTTGGTCGCGCGGGTGAGCAATAGGCGGCGATCAGGCATGGGGCGGTTTCGCAGTGTGGCCGGTGCGGCGAACTATACCGCGTACCGGCTGCGCCGTTCACGTTGCGAAACCATGGGGACGCGCGGGGTCGGCCTCACGGCGTCCATGCCGTGTAGCGTTTATTGCACAAGGGGAGTGGGACTACTCGGCGTTCGGCGTGCGCGTGACGACGATGATGGTCTCGATGCCGTTCACGGGCGGCGGCGTCAGGGTAGTGTATTCAGGCCTTCGTGGTCGTGTAGACGGGCACGACTTCGGCCTGCCGGCCAAGGCCGACGGCTGATCTGTACGGCGCATCATTCGACTGATTGGCCGACTGATAGACCGACAGATCGTCCGACTGACCGGGATTCCCCAGGCGCGGAATGATTCTATCCAACGCATCGCGGTCGCTGCCAAACAGATTGGCCTCGCCGATCTCCTTGGTCAGCCCGGTCGCTTTCATGATCTCCATGACATGGCTCTTCAGTCCGCTGAATCCCAGGGTGATGCCGGCGCCTCTGAATCTTGATGCAAGGTTGAACAGCACGTCGACGCCTGAGGCATCTATATCGTTAATGCCGCTGCCTTGTATGAGAATATATTTTAGCGCGGAATTCTCGCTTTCAAGCCGCAGTAATGCATCCTCGAAATACGTCACGTTCACGAACTGCAGCGAGCCGTCGAAGCGGAGCGCGCTGAGATTCGGGTGCAACTGCGGCAGACCCAATCGTCGCAGGTCCCGCAGCGTGCCTCCGGGATGCATACCGAGCTGCGCGATCCTGGGCTTGGTCATTTTGTACAGCAACAACGCCAGGGACAGGATGATGCCGTTGAGAATGCCGTTCTGGATATCGGGCGCGAACGCCAGCGTCGAAACGAAGGTGACGACTGCCGTCAGGCCATCGTCCCGGCTGGCGCGCCAGGATTTCATGATGACGCTGAAGTCGATCAGTCCGCCAACCGCCATCATGATGATCGCGGAGAGTACCGGTTTGGGGAGGTGATAAAGCAGCGGCGTGAAAAACAACAACGTCAGCACGACGAAGAGCGCTGAAAACAGGGAAGACAAGCCGGTCTTGGCGTTGGCGGACAGATTCAACGCGGAACGCGAGAAGGAGCCGCTGACCGGCATGGACTGACTGAAGGCCGCCGCCACCTTGGCGAGCCCTTGCGCGATCAACTCTTGATTCTCATCCCAGGGCGTGCGGGTCTTGACGGCAATCACCTTGGAACTCGACATCGCTTCCATGAAGCTGATCAGCGCGATGACGAACGCCGCCGGCATCAAGGCGATGCTGGCATGCCAGTCCAGGGGCGGAAGACTGAAGCTCGGCAGCCCTTGCGGGATTTCGCCGACGACCCTGCCGCCCAGACTCACATATCCGGACAGGTAACTGACCACGGTCAGCAACGTCACCGTGATCAACACGCCGGGCAGGCGCGGCGCGAATCTCTTGAGTGCGATCAGCATTGCCAGTGCCGTGATGCCAAAGGTCAGCGACTCGCCGTGGGCCTTGTCGAGATGCATGACGACTTGACCGATATCCACCAGGAAATGCGTCGACTGCTGGCTGGGGATTCCCAGCATGGCCGGCAGCTGCGAGAGTCCTATGATGATCGCCGCGGCATTGATGAACCCCATCAACACGGGGTGCGACAGGAAGTTGAGCAGGATGCCCATGCGCAGCATGCCGAAGGCGATCTGAAACAGGCCGGAGAGCAAGGCGAGCAGGATCACATAGGCATAGAACGCCTCGCTGCCGTGCGGTGCCAGCTGTGCGACACTGGCGGCCGTCAGCAACGACGTCATCGCCACCGGGCCGGTGGAGAGCTGCCGCGACGAGCCGAACAACGCGCCGATGATGGTGGGGATGAAGGCCGCGTAGAGACCATAGTAGGTGGGCACGCCCGCCAGTTGCGCGTAGGCCAGTGATTGCGGAATGGCAACCAGCGCAACCGTCAGACCGGCGATAAGGTCGGCACGGAAAGCAGCAGCGGTGATACGGGGCCAGGCGAGAAAGGGAAATACGTTTTTGATATTCAGCTGTCTGAATGATTATGTTCTGGTCGGTGAATGCTGTAGGCAACGGGATGCCAGCGATGCCGCTGACGCTGACGTTGCGCTGGCTGCGTCAAGTGTCGTTGGCGGCGGCACGCGCCGTCATGGCAGACGGTCGGTTTGCGGCGCGCGTGCGGACAGCACCGCCACATCCCACAGATCAGCCAATGTTTCCAGCGTGGGGGAACCGATCCGGGCGGCCATGGCGTGCAGCTGGTTAGGGTGTTGAGCGGTCGGTAGTGCGGGCGCGGTGCCCTGACCGGCCGGATAGGATTGGCCGTTGTGCGCGGCTTGAGCGAGCCAGTACGAACCGGTTTTCTCGTCCGCCTTCAGGCCGTAACGACCCTCGCGGTAGGCCAGCCCCAGTTGCAGCTGTGCGCCGGCATCGCCGTTCGCGGCCAGTTGACTCAACCAGGCGATCTCTTGGTCGGGCGGTATGGCCGTGCCATGACCTCCGATCGCGGCGAGGACGACGGCGCCGACAGCCATGCCCGCGCCAAGCAGCCAGCGATTGCCGGGTTTGCGCGGCAGAGGCGCGGTGTTGTAGCGAGTGGGTGTCGGTTGTGCGTAGAAGCTTAGTTGGCTGGTGTTCACTAGGAGTCTGATAAATTGTGCGACGGGCATGGCTGTGCCTTAATGGTGTGTAACAAAAAATCTGTGTGATGAGGCGTGATGCACCTGCTTCACTTGGTGCGCCTATCGCAAATTCCAGGCCAGTGGATATGGGCGAGCGGATTTTCAGGAATTTCAATCAACTGATGTTTTTGTCGTGATCGCAGCAGGGCTTTGGAACCCTCGCGGAATGTAGGAGTCAACAGGATTTGTAGGATGCTCGCGCTACTTCACATGAACCGTTTGCAGCGCAAGGTGCTGTTGGTGATCTTGGTGATCATCGTGGTGCCCATGCTGATCACGGGCTGGCTGTCGGCTTCCTGGATCGCTGGACGCACCGACGAATCCATCGAGCGGTGGATACGCGAGGCGGCCGAAGTGAACAAAGCTTCCTTGAATCGCATCCACGAGAACTCGCGCCTGCTCGCCGATGTGCTGGAGGAAACCGCGCACGGCGAACTGCAACTGGACAGCACTGCATCACCGATTCCACCCCAGCTCGAGAAATTAGCCCGGGAGTTGGGTATCAATCTGGTACAGGTGTACGACGCCGACGGCAAACTTGTGTATTCATCCCATCCCATCCGTCTCGCCACCTCTTGGAGCCACGGGCAGGATACCGCCGTGGTGAAGGTCGACCAGGATGGCAAGGGTATGCTTGCGGCAATCACCATCATCCGCGTCCCGCGCGATGCGCCGCGGCATTACCGTCTGGTGCTGGGCACGCTGTTCGACAAGAATCTGCTGAACCATTTGAGTCAAGCGAGCGGGCTCAAGACGCGCCTGTTCTATCCGCGCGAAGGGGATTTCGCCAAGGCCTTTTCCGAGGAGGACCAGCCGTTGCGGCTGCGCCTGCCGCCTGTGGCATTCGCGCAACTGCAGCAGCGCCAGACGTATTACAGCAAGCAGGCCGAGAGCGGGGAGTATTGGGGTTTGTACACGCCAGTTGTCGATGCGACCGGCACGGTCGAGGCGGTGCTGTTCAGCGGTCTGGCGCGACAGGGCGGCACGCGCTTGCTGACCGATCAGGCCGCATTGACCGTGGCCATCACCTTGCTCGGCTTGCTGCTGGCGACGGTGACCGGTTTGCTGCTCGGACGCATTGTGGTACGTCCGGTCGAATATCTGCGTGACGGCGTGATGAAAGTTGCGGCGCAGGATTTCAAGGCGGAGATACCTCTGTACAGCCGCGATGAGCTCGGCGATCTGGCGCACGCCTTCAACGAAATGGCGCAGCGGCTGCGCGAGGCGCGCGATGAACAGCGCCGCGAGTTCCAGCGCGACAAGATTGCCGCATTGGGTGAATTATCGCTCGCCATGGCGCATGAGATCCGCAATCCGATCGGCGTAATCAACACTGCTTCGCGATTGATGGAATCATCGGAGGATCCGGCCAAGCGTGCGGAACTGCGCCGGGTTATCCGCGAAGAGAGTCTGCGTCTGGATCAGTTCCTGCGCGATTTCCAGCAGCTCGCCCGGCATCGGCATCCGGAATTCGCCACGCTCGATCCGCTGGAGCCGTTGGAGGCCGCCTTGCAGGTGATGCTGGCGGGGCGTGAGGATATCGCCGTGGAACGCCACATCGACCATGGACTCTGCCGGGTGCGCGCGGATCGCGAGTTGTTGCGCCAGGCCTGGGTCAATCTGATCCGCAATGCCCTGGAGGCGATGGGCGAGGCGATCGGCAGCATGCCCGGTCGGCTGATGATTCATTCGAGCTGCGCAGGTAATAGCGTGTCGGTGTTGCTGCGGGATAGCGGCCCCGGTGTTTCACTGGAACAGATGACGCGATTGTTCGAGCCGTTCTTCAGCACCAAGGAACAGGGCAGCGGCTTGGGATTGACCATCGCCAGCACCCTGGTCGAGGCCAACGGTGCGCGATTGGAATTGGTGCCGGACACCGGCCCCGGCGCCTGCTTTGCCATGCGCTTTCAGATTACCCACGAGGACAGCTGATGCAGCGAACAGTGCTGATCGTCGACGATGAGCGCAACATGCTCACAGTCATGAAGATGACTCTCGAAGAAGTCGGTTATCGCGTGTTGGCGGCTGCCAGCGGCGAAGATGCGTTCGCCCTGCTGCGCGATCCCGATCTGGATGTGGTGTTGTCGGATCTGAGAATGCCCGGTATGCGCGGCGAGCAGTTCGTTGCCCGCTGTCATCAGGAACGGCCGGATCTGCCGGTGATCGTGGTAACGGCGTATGGATCGATCCGTTCCGCTATCGAATGCCTTCAGGCCGGTGCCTCCGATTATCTGTGCAAGCCCTTCGAGCCGGAGGAGTTGCAGTTCGCCGTGCGGAATGCGCTGCGCCTGCGCGACCTGCTGCAGGAAAATCTTCAGCTGCATGCGGTCGTCAGCAGCGCGCATGCCGGCCAACGTCTGATCGGCGCGAGTGCGGCGATGCAGCATCTGCGCGCGGAGATCGAACGGGTCGCGCCGTATAAGACCAATGTGCTGATCACCGGCGAGAGCGGCACCGGCAAGGAGGCCGTGGCGCGCACGATCCACGAACAAGGGCCGCGCGCCGATCGCCCCTGGGTGGCGATCAACTGTTCGGCGATTCCGCGCGATCTGATCGAAAGTGAACTGTTCGGCTATGTGAAAGGTGCGTTCACCGGCGCCGCGCAGAACCGCATGGGCCGTCTGGAGCAGGCCAACGGCGGCACGCTGTTTCTGGACGAGATCGGCGATCTGAGTCCCGATCTACAGGCCAAGTTGCTGCGCGTCTTGCAGGAGCGCGAGTTCTCGCCGCTGGGCAGCGATGTCATCCGCCGCGTCGACCTGCGCGTGATTGCCGCGACCAATCGCGATCTGCACAAACTGGTCGACGAAGGCCGGTTCCGCGAAGATCTCCTGTATCGGCTCGACGTGTACAACATCCGCATCCCGCCGCTGCGCGAACGTGCCAGCGACATCCCGCTGCTGGCCCAGGCATTCCTCGATGATCTGCGTGCGGAGATGGATAAATCTGTCGCACAGTTCTCCGCGGATGCGCATGCGGTATTGGCGGCGTATGACTGGCCCGGCAATGTCCGCGAACTGCGCAATGCAGTCGAGCGTTCCCTGCTGAGTTGCCGGGGTGATGTCATCGGCGTCGATGATCTGCCCGACAAGGTGGTCAGCGGTGGTGGTCGGGCCGAGCGTGCCGAGAACGTCGCAATCGCGGCATTAGGTAATCAGGATCTCGATACCTGGCTGGAGGACGCCGAGCGCAGATTGATTACTGATGCGTTGGTCGAGTGCGCAGGTGTACAGGCGCAAGCCGCGCGCCGGCTCGGTATCAGTGAACGCAGTCTGTGGCACCGCTTGAAGAAGCTCGGTATTCAGGTCGAGCGTATCGTCCAGCGTTGATGCGTTCTCAGCGCTGGCAATTCACGCAATAGAAACTCGAACGCTGGCCGATGCGCTTGCCGCGAATCGGCGCGCCGCAAGTGTGGCAGGGTTCACCCAGGCGATCGTACACGCGCAACGTCTGTTTGAAATACCCGGGTTGGCCGTCGCCACCGACGAAATCGCGCAGCGTGGTGCCGCCCATTTTGATCGAGGCGGCCAACACCTGTTTGATGCATTTGGCGAGCGCATCATAGCGCGCACACGCGATGCGCCCGGCTTGGCGTGTCGGATGAATGCCCGCCATGAACAGCGCCTCGCTGGCGTAGATGTTGCCCACGCCGACCACGATGTGACTATCCATGATGAATTGCTTCACCGCGAGCTTGCGACCATGCGCGGCGTTGCATAGATGCGCGCCGTCGAAGGCATCGCTCAACGGTTCCGGGCCGAGCTCGGCAAGCAGTTCATGCTGTTCGGCAGGTTCGGTCGTCCATAACAATGCACCGAAGCGCCGTGGGTCGGTGAGGCGCAGACTCAGACCGCTGTCGAGCTGGATATCGACGTGATCGTGCTTGCCAACGGGCGTATCGCGCGGCACCAGACGCAGACTGCCGGACATGCCGAGGTGCAGGATGGCCGTGCCTACATCGGTATCGAGCAACAAATACTTCGCGCGTCGGCGCACGCCCCGGATGATCTGGCCGGGCAGCGTATGGTCGAGCGCGCGCGGGATCGGCCAGCGCAGCCGGCGTTGACGGATCACAAGTCCGGTGACGCGGTGGCCGAGCAGATGCGGTTCGATGCCGCGGCGGGTGGTCTCGACTTCGGGTAATTCGGGCATGGCGGGCGTGCGGATCGTCCGGTCGGGTTATCGGCTTGGCT
>JACRMO010000174.1 GCA_016214925.1 Gammaproteobacteria bacterium | reverse complement strand
ATCGGCATGGACGGCAATGCGGGGATGGCGCCGGTCTAGCCTGAAGAAAGGCAGGAGAAAATGGTGGGTCGTGCAGGATTCGAACCTGCGACCAAGAGATTAAAAGTCTCCTGCTCTACCAACTGAGCTAACGACCCGGGGCTGGAAAGCGGCACATCATACCCGAGCCGGGGGGGCAGGCAAACCCCGCGCGCCAGCCTCCCAATCTATATGGGGCTATATGGGGGCCAGTCCGATTACCCCATGCGGTAATACTGCACCTTCATGGTCAAGGCGCTGCCGAGCACAATGCCAGCGAAGGCGATAAACGAGCCGAGCGCCAGGGTTGAAATGCCGGTGATAGCCTGGCCGATGGTGCAGCCCATGGCCAGAATGCCGCCGAAGCCCATCAACACGGCGCCGACGAAGTGGTTGAAGAAATCGTTCCACGACGCGAACCACTCGACGCGGAAACTGCGGCTCGCCAGCGCCCACAGGAACGAACCGAGCACGACACCGAACAGCGACATCACGCCGAAGGTGAGGTACGTCGGCTGGAGCCCGTGCGCCGCATAGCCCATGGTCTGCCCCAGCGGATTGATGAAGCTGAACGACTGCGGACTCAGCGGCCGCGTATCGGCCGGCTGTCCCTCGGGCGAATCGGCGAGGAAGTCCCACTGCTGGGCAAAGCTCTTCAACGTATACGATTCGCCGTCCAGATCGATCACAACATTGCTGGTGAGATACCAGGCGCCGACGGATACAAACACCCACACCAACAGCGCCACGCCCAGGACGGCACCGATCAGCAATCGGGCCTTGGGCAGGTTCTCATCGCCGGCGATCAGCGTGCCCAGATCCTGGCTGGCGCCGACATCGATGGCCAGCGGCCGCATCCAACCGTAGAACAGCAAGGTGAACAAGGTTTGGTCGCTGCCCGGCAGTGGATTGACCATGAAATAGGCGATCACCGCGATCACCAACGCCACCAGCATGGATTTGAGATTGCCGCCACCGAGTCGCACCAACGTCTTGTTGCCGCAACCGCTGGCGAGCGTCATGCCGATACCAAACAACACACCGCCCAGCAGATTCTCGGCCCACACCAATTGCCCGGCACGATACGGCGGATAGCTGTCGCCCACATCCACCTTGCCCAGATATTCCAGGACGACCACGCCCAGCATGGCAATCGCAATGGCGAACAGCCAAGCGCGCAACCGGCCGGTATCGCCCATGTTCACCCAGTCGGAAATCGCGCCCATGGTGCAGAAATTGGTTTTGTTGGCGACTGCGCCGAGTACGATGGCCAAAGCGAAGGTACTCCACAACATGAAGCCTTGGGCAGCGGCGAAATTCTCGAAGATCATGGCAGCCTCCTCCTGTTATACCGACGGCGTGCGGGTTCAACTATAGCAACACGTAGCCTGGATCAGATTCAATTCGCCACATACCGCGTGGGATCGGCCACGCCCGCGTGCGCGAACCCCGCCGCGCGCAGCCGGCAGGAATCGCAACGCCCGCAGGCGCGTCCATCGCTGTCTGCCGCGTAGCAGGACAGCGTCAGCGCGTAATCCACGCCGAGCCGCATGCCGGTCTGAATAATCTCCGCCTTGCTCATCTCGATGAGCGGGGCATTGATACGAAATGGCATGCCTTCCACACCGGCACGTGTGGCGAGATTAGCTAGACGCTCGAAGGCCGCGATGTATTCCGGGCGGCAATCCGGATAGCCCGAATAGTCGACGGCATTCACGCCGATGAAGATGTCCTGCGCGCCGAGCACCTCGGCCCAACCCAGTGCCAGCGAGAGAAACACGGTGTTGCGCGCGGGCACGTAGGTCACAGGTATGCCCGTGCTCGGCGTCTCCGGCACGGCGATGCTCGGATCGGTCAAGGCGGAGCCGCCGATCTGTGTCAGGTCCAACGCGATGGTCTTGTGCTCGACCACGCCCAGCGCCGCCGCCACGCGCTTCGCTGCCGCGAGTTCAGTCGCGTGCCGTTGGCCATAATCGAGACTCAGCGCATAACAGGCGAAACCCTGCGCGCGCGCCATGGCCAGCACCGTGGCCGAGTCGAGCCCGCCGGATAACAGAACGACCGCTTTCGCTTGCATAACTTCGCTCCTGCGGGAACCCGGAACATTTCATGTCTCGTCATTTCCGCGGAAGCGGGAATCCAGGGGTTCGAGGAGCTGGATTACTCGCTGCGCTCGCCCTTCGGGCCGCCCTATGGGCGTTCAACGCGCTCCGCGCTTTTGTCCGGCATCCGCCGGAATGACGTATTAGAACCTCGCCCTATTTCCCCGCCACATCGCCCCACAGATATTTGTGCAGCTGAATCTGGAAGCGCACCGGCAAACGGTCGGCGACGATCCAGTCGGCCAACTCGCGCGCTGCAAGTTGGCCTTGTACCGGCGAGAACAGCACTTCACAGATGTGCGGCAATTCGTACTTGACGAGCTGTTCACGGGCCCAGTCGTAATCGACGCGGTCGCACAGCACGAACTTGATCTGATCGCGCGGATTGAGGTGTTCGAGATTGCAGTAGCGGTTGCGCTCGACCTCGCCGGAACCGGGCGTCTTGAGATCCATCACCTTCACAACACGTGGATCGACACGCGCCACGTCCAGCGCGCCGCTGGTTTCCAATGAGACTTCGTAGCCGGCATCGCACAAACGCGCCAGCAACGGCAGACACACCTTCTGCGCCAGCGGTTCACCGCCGGTGACGGTGACATGTTGGACATCAAAGCCAGCAGTGCGCGTGAGGATATCGTCCAGACTCATCCACTCGCCGCCCTGGAAGGCGTACGCCGTGTCGCAATAGCCGCAACGCAGCGGACAGCCGGTCAGGCGGATGAACACCGTGGGCCAGCCGACACTGCGCGACTCGCCTTGCAGAGAGAGGAAGATTTCGGTGATGCGCAGACGTTCCGGCGCGCTATCCGGCGCTGGCGCATCAGGCTGTGCGGAGAAGGGTTCGTTCATTCGGGTGAGTTTACTACGATGGAAGATGCCGGGCGCGCGCCTGCGGCGCTGAGCCCGGCCTACGTCACTAAGGGTGGGTCACGGCCAATAACAGCCCCCGTCCGAGCTGTCACTACAGCCTTTTGAGTCCGATGAGGGGTTGCAAGGGGAGAGATGGGGCCTCTCTCCCCTTGCAGTCAGCCCGCGCAGGCGGAATCACAACCCCTAGCGCCCTTCGCGGCTCATGCGCTGCAGGCGTTCATTGGCCAACCGCGCCGCAGTGCTGTCCGGGAAACGCTGTCCGCGGCCTCGGTGTAACGGCCTTCACGCAGGATATTCAGGGCCTGCTCGTAAGCGGCCTGTTCATCGGGCGAAGCGACCGTTGCCTGCGGTGTTACAACAGCCCCCGCTGGCGATGCGGCGGCTACCTGCGGCGCAGCTGCCGGCGCCGCATTCGGATCTGTCGGCATCGGTGCCGCAGCGCCAGGCGGCAGGCTCGACGTTGTGTACGTCGGGGCCACCGTCGCCGGCGAAATAGGTGCGGGCACCGATGTGGTGCCTGCGCTGGGTACGGCTGTCACGCCGGGCACGACAACGGGAGCCACGCCCGGAGTAATGCCTGGAGTAACACCCTGGGGCGCCGCTGCCGGCGCCCCAGGTACTGCCGCCTGTCCCGCTACTCCGCCCTGCAGACGCCGGTCGATATCCAGATACAGGGTGCGCTGCTGTTCTTGCATCTGTTGCAGCTGATTGCCCTGCGTCTCGACCTGACCACGCAACTCCTGCACTTCACTCTGAAGCTGCTGGAGCTGCGTCAGCATGTCCATCAACCCCTGGCTCTGCATCAGCGATTCGATGCGCGTGACGCGGTCCTCCAGCTCGCTGGCATGGACCGTGGGCATGGCTATGGCGATCAACGCCGCAACCAGGGTCACGCCCAATCGGGTATGGGGACGGGTCGGGCGGCGGGTCGGCATCATCTTAACGTCCCGGATAGACCAGCTCGACGCGACGGTTCTGCGACCAGGCCGATTCGTCGTGGCCTTCAACCGCCGGCTTCTCTTCGCCGTAGCTGACGGTGGGCAGCTGCTGCGCGGTGGCGCCCGAGAATTCCATCATCTGCCGCACGGCCTGCGCACGACGCTCGCCCAGCGCGATGTTGTACTCGGGGGAACCGCGCTCGTCGCCATGACCTTCCAGCGTGATCACGGCCTGCGGATTCTCCTTGAGATAGGCCGCATGATTGGCCAGCACCGCACGGTCGGCTTCACGCACTTGGCTGCTGTCCAATTCGAAATAGATCACG
The DNA here is from genome assembly GCA_016214925.1 of Gammaproteobacteria bacterium. Taxonomy (GTDB): domain Bacteria; phylum Pseudomonadota; class Gammaproteobacteria; order Thiohalobacterales; family Thiohalobacteraceae; genus JAHJQQ01. Next base: position 5,772 of record JACRMO010000174.1, on the reverse strand, counting down.
CGCTGCGCCAGCGGGCTGCTCGGATCGTTGATGGACATGCCCTGGAAGGTGTCGCTGCCCATACCCTCCATCGGGGTGGTCGCACCATCGCTCCCAGCACCGGCGGCACCGGCATCCGTGGTGGATTTCTTGCCCATGCTGCTGCAACCGCTGACAGCGGCGACCGCAAAGGCCAGTAAAACAGGTTTCCATATCGCACGCATAACTCACTCCTCACTAAGATGACCGCCTCGACGAGGCGGCTGAATTGTAACCCATACTTCCGTTGCGCCCGGACCGAATTATTCGGCCGGCAAAAAACTCACTTCGGCAGGAACGGCGACCACGCCGGTTCACGCACATCGCCTTCCTGGAACGTCAGCCGCTGACCGGCACGGCCATCCACCGAACTCGTGGCCAGCACGCCGCGCGCGTCGCTGGCGGCGTAAATCACCATGCGGCCGTTCGGCGCCAGACTCGGCGACTCGTCCAACCGTCCCTCGCTGACAACCCGCAGCATGCGCGAGGCCAGTTCATACACCGCGATGCGATAATTGCCGCTCTCGTCGCGATGCACCATCGTCAGGCGTTTGCCGTCCGCGGAATAATCCGGACTGGCATTGTAATTCCCTTCGTAGGTCAGGCGCTGCGCCTGGCCACCGCCGGCCGAGACTTGGTACAGCTGCGGCCCACCGGCACGATCCGAGGTAAACACGATACTCTGGCCGTCTGGCGACCAGGTCGGTTCGGTATCAATGGAAGGATTCTGGGTCAGCCGCATCAGGCTGCCGTCGGCCACGCGCATGACATAGATTTCCGGATTGCCGTCACGCGACAGCGTCAGCGCCAGGCGCGTGCCGTCCGGCGACCAGGACGGCGCGCCGTTGATGCCGGAGAAACTCGCCAGTTTGCTGCGGCTGCCGCTGCGCAGATCCTGCATGTAAATCTCGGCGCGGCGCTTCTCGAACGACACATAGGCGATGCGCGAGGCATCCGGTGCCCAGGTCGGCGACATCAGCGGCTGTTTGGTGCGCACGACGCTGCGCGGACCATACCCATCCGAGTCGGCGATCTGCAATTCGTACTGTTTGGCCTTGCCGCTGCCGGTGGTGGTCACATAGGCGATCTTCGTATTGAACGCGCCGCGCTCGCCGGTCAGGGCTTCGTAGATCTGATCGGCGATCTGATGCGCAGTGCGCCGCAACTGGGCACGCGTGGACGGCACGGTGAAGCCGATCAACTGACCGCCGCGCAACACATCGAAGACCTGGAAACGGATGTTGTAGCTGTCCGGCCCGGTCGGATCGATGGCGCCGATCACCAGACTGTCGACACCCACCACCCGCCAGTCGCGGAAATTCACCTGCGCGGCCTCGGTCGGACGCGACAACAGATCGTTGGCCGCCAACGGCGCGAAGCGCCCGCTGCGTTGCAGGTCCGCGGCGATGATGGCCGACACGTCCTGCGGCAGTGGCTGCGCCGCGCCGAACGGCACCACCGCGATCGGCACGGCGCCCTCGACGCCCTGGCTGATTTCGATGGTCAGCGCCGCCTGGGCGGTCGCACCCCACAGGTTCAACGCCATACCTAGCAGCAGCACGCGCACGAATCGGGTCATTGTCCAGTATCCTTAATGTTCTCGTTGTTCACTTGGGCGTAAATCTAAACTGCAAGGTTCTGAAACTCTCGAACAGCCCCGGGTCCGACGGCAAAGGCAGGGGCGCGGCACGAAACACCGCCGCCTCCACCGAACGATCGAAGGCCGCGTCGCCGCTGCTCTGCACGATCTGCACACTGACCACATCGCCACCCGGAATCAACTGCACCTGCACCACGCAGGACAAGCCGGCCCGGCTGCTCGGCGGCTGTATCCAGTTGCGCTGGACCCGATCGCCGATGATACCGACATACTGGCTGATAATGCTCTGGTTACGCGCCGCATCCTCGGCCGCGATCTGCGCTTGCAGGGCCTGCTCGGCCGCCTTGCGCTGTGCCTCGGCCTCTGCCTTGGCTTTAGCTTCCGCGTCGGCCTTGGCTTTGACCTCTGCTTTGGCCTTCGCCTCGGCCGCCATTTTACGTTTGCTCTCGGCTTCGGCCAAACGCTTTTCTTCGGCCTGCTTCTTTTGCTCGGCCGCGGCCGCCTGTTGCTTCTGTTCGGCCTGCTTCTGTTCGAGCTTCTTTTGCTCGGCGATGCGTTTTTTCTCGGTCAGTTTCTGCTGTTCGAGCTTGCGCTCGGTCTCCTGTTCCTTGAGGCGTTTTTCCTCGACGACCTGCTTTTTCTTCACATCCTCAAGCCGCTTCTGTTCCTTGACGCGCGCGGCCTCGGCCTGCTTGGTCTTTTCTTCCAGTTCGCGCAGGCGTTCGGCGGCGGCCTGTTCCTTGCGCTGATCTTCCGTCTTCAGCCGTTCGACCTCGGCGCTTACCTTGGATTCGTCGACGATCACCGCCTGCACGGGCGGCGTCGGGGCGCCGGCAGAAGTTGGCTTGGGCGACCAGTCCAGGTTGATCACCAACATGATGAGCAGCAGCAGATGCGCCAGCACGGCATAAGCAAATGAGCGGGGATGTTCTTTAACGAGTTGCCACATAGTTTCAACGTTCAGGCGCGGCCTGAGTATCCTCGGTTACCAGGCCCACGCCCGGTGCGCCGGCCTGTTGTAACAGGACCATGGCGCGCACGACCGTGCCGTAGTCGACATTGCGGTCGCCGCGCACCAGCACCGGCGTCTTCGGCTTGACGCGCAACACCGCGGCCACGCGCTGCACGACGGTGTCTTCGTCGACCGGCGTCTTGGCGTCGCCGCCCACATTCAAAAAATAATTGCCCTGCGCGTCGACGCTCAGCTCCAGCGGCTCACTCTGATCCGGCGGAATCGGCTCAGCGTTGGCCTGCGGCAGCTCCACCTGCACGCCCTGTTGCAACAGCGGCGCGGTGACCATGAAGATCACCAGCATCACCAGCATCACGTCGATATACGGCACGACGTTCATCTCGGCCATGGGCTTTTTGCGGACACGTTGTCTGGCCATGTTCGATTCCTCCCGACGGCGCCGCGCTTAATGCACTTGGCGCATCAGGATGGAGGAAAATTCTTCCAGGAAGTTATCGTAACGGTTGATGAGACGCTCGACGTCGTTGGAATAGCGATTGTAGGTCACCACCGCCGGGATCGCCGCGAACAGGCCCATGGCGGTGGCGACCAGCGCCTCGGCGATGCCCGGCGCGACCATGGCCAGCGTCGCCTGATGCACATTACCCAGCGCGCGAAAGGAATTCATGATGCCCCACACGGTGCCGAACAGACCCACGTAGGGGCTGGTCGAACCGACCGTCGCCAGAAACGCCAGATTCATTTCCAGTCGATCCATTTCCCGCGACAGCGCCACACGCATGCAGCGTTGCACGCCCTCGATCAACGCCTGCGGATCGTTGCCGGACTGCTTGCGCAGACGCGCGAATTCCTTGAAGCCGGCCTCGAAGATATCGGCCATGCCGCGCGCCTCGTCGGGCGCATCCGCGACTTCTTTATAGAGCACGGCCAGATCGCCGCCGGACCAGAAGCGCTTCTCGAAGGCATCCGCCTCGCTGCGCGCGTCGCCGAGCATCTTCCATTTATGGAAGATCATGGTCCAGGAGGTCACCGATATGGCCACCAGAATGAACATGACGACCTGCACCACCGCGCTCGCGCCGGTAACCAGGTGCAGAATGGACATATCAGTCGACATCGGGGATCTCCCTCAACAAGGCCTCCGGTATCGGCCGGGGGCTGAAACGGGCCGCGTCCAGACTGGCGATTCGGACACTGCCCTCACATAACAGTTCATTTTCGCGGTACACCGCCTGGGCGAACCGCAGGCTGGCACGACGCCGTTCGACAATCCGCGCCGTCACCGTCAGCGCATCGTTGAAGCGCCCCGGCCGCAGAAAGCGCAGCTCGGCCTCGGTCACCGCGAACACGATGCCCGCGTCGCGCACCAACCGGTCCTGCTCGAACCCTAAGCTGCGCAGCCACTCGGTGCGTGCGCGCTCCATGAATTTGAGGTAGTTGGCGTAATACACCACCCCGCCGGAATCCGTATCCTCGTAATACACGCGCACCGGCCAGCGGAATTCATGCACTGCGGCTATTCTCCCACAATTTCACCGTATCAAACGCGGGCGCGACTATATATTAATCGCCGAACAATATTAATCCCCGCAAAGGATTACTCCCCATAAAGGATTAATCTCCAGACACGTCAAACAGCGACAGCGCCTCCACGTCATTCGACCGTGCCGGCGGTTTCAGCCCGAAATGCAGATAGGCCTTGCGCGTCGCCACACGCCCGCGCGCGGTGCGCATCATAAAGCCCTGCTGGATGAGATACGGTTCCAGCACATCCTCGATGGTGCTGCGCTCCTCGCCGATGGCGGCGGCGATGCTGTCGATGCCGACCGGCCCGCCGTCGAACTTGTCGATCAGCGCCGTCAGCAGCGTGCGGTCCATCATGTCGAAGCCCTGGCTGTCGACGCTGAGCATATCCATGGCCTTGCGCGCGATGTCGGCATCGACCCGGCCGTTGCCCTTGACCTGGGCGTAGTCGCGCACCCGTCGCAGCAGCCGATTGGCGATGCGCGGCGTGCCGCGCGCGCGGGTGGCCAGTTCCTGGGCGCCTTCGGGCGTCATCTCCACACCGAGAATCCCGGCCGAGCGCAACAGGATGTGCGCCAGATCGGCCTGGTTGTAGAACTCCAGGCGCTGCACGATGCCAAAGCGGTCGCGCAGCGGCGAGGTCAGCAGCCCCGCGCGGGTGGTCGCACCGACCAGGGTGAACGGCGGCAGATCGAGCTTGATGGAACGCGCCGCCGGCCCCTCGCCGATCATGATGTCGAGTTGGTAATCCTCCATCGCCGGGTAGAGGATCTCCTCCACCACCGGACTCAGCCGGTGGATCTCGTCGACGAACAGCACGTCGTGCGGTTCCAGATTGGTCAGCAGCGCGGCCAGATCGCCGGGCTTTTCCAACACCGGTCCGGAGGTGTGGCGCAGATTGACGTTCAACTCATTGGCGATGATGTGCGCCAGCGTGGTCTTGCCCAGACCCGGCGGGCCGAAGATCAGCACATGATCCAGCGCCTCGCCGCGCGCCCGCGCCGCACCGATGAAGATCTCCATCTGCTCGCGCACCTGCGGCTGACCGACATAATCGGCGAGCAGCTTAGGGCGAATGGCGCGGTCGATGCGCTCCTCGTCGGAGGAGGCGGTATTGGGGTCGATCAGGCGGTCTGTGCTCATGCGGGGAAGATACCCCATAGGACGTGGCAGGGGAATGTCGCGGATTTTCTTTTTATGCACACCAAAGGCCGCAAAGAACGCAAAGTTTTTTGCAATTAAAACCCTTTGCGTTCTTTGCGGCCTTTGGTGTGGATCCCATCTATTTCGCCGCCGCCTGCAACGCGCGGCGGATGATCTCTTCCACGCTCAGATCCTTGCTGTCGATCGCGCGCACCATGCGCGAGGCGTCCGGCGGTTTGTAACCGAGCGCGATCAGGGCGCTGACCGCCTCTTCCACCGGATTGGCCGGACCGGCGCTGCTCGTGTGCAACTCCGCCGCGCCGCTGTCGCCCTTGCCCAACCGGTCGCGCAGTTCCACCACCAGACGCTCGGCGGTCTTCTTGCCGACGCCCGGTACGCGGGTGAGTGCGGCGGCATCGTTGTCCTGGATACAGCGCACGAAGGCATCGGCGCTCATGCCCGACAGAATCGCCAAGGCAATGCGCGGACCGACACCGCTGATCTTGATCAGCGA
>JACRMO010000173.1 GCA_016214925.1 Gammaproteobacteria bacterium | reverse complement strand
GGCCAGACTGAACAGCCAGGTCGCGTCGCACAGGCCGTGTTGTTGCAGGCTGTTAACAACGTGCCGCGCGACCTTCTCGCTCTGGGAGTTGTACCGGTGACTGCCGCTGATGATGCTGATTTTCATGATCGAAACGTTCCGCAGGGTGAAAGAGTTGCGCGGATTCTAGCAAGGGTCGCCCCGCCGCACCGAGAACCCGCCCGAGGCTTACGTGAATCGACTCAAGAATCGCGTGTCAGGGCCGAATTTACACCTGAACCGCCCCGCCTCCGGCCGGGCTGAGGACATACACCAGCGCAATAAGGCAGCCCGGCATGGATACGAGCATTGCAGAAGTAAACGAAGACGATTTTTCGCGCATCGGCGGTGACAAACCTCCCCATCTGAAAATCGAGGCCGCGCTCATGGAACTCGGTGGCACCGGCGTACGCGGCACTGAATTCAAGCTGCGCGCCTTGAAGGCCGCCGGCTGGAAATACGGCAAGATGACGCCCTACGGCACCAATCCCAAACTCGCTGCCGAGGCGTTCAACCGTATTCGCTCGGCCTTACCCAATGCCAGCGATCAGGATCAGCTCCTTCAGTCGCTGGAAGCGAAATAAAACCCCGCCGCGCCTAACGTCCGCAACACTGCTTGAACTTGCGTCCACTGCCGCAGGGACAGGGCGCGTTGCGGCCGGGTTTGGCGGGTGCCGGCCGCACACCCTCGACATAGAACCAACGCCCCTGTTCACGAACAAATTTGCTCCGCTCGTGCAGGCGTCCGGCGCCGGCCGCGGTTCGGTAATGGGCGATGAACTCCACCTGGCCTGCGCTATCCGTGGCCAACCCCGCTTCGCGGTACACAATTTCCAAGCGTTCCCAAGTCGGTTGATCCGCGAGATCCAACTCCGCCGGGCGGGTGCGCGGATGCCAATTCGATAGCAGATAACCGGCATCCCCACGTACGAAGGCCGTAAAGCGCGAGCGCATCAGCGCCTCGGCGGTTTCCGGCAGGCGTTGACCGGACAACACGGGACCGCAGCATTCGGCAAAGACGCGGCCGGAACCGCAGGCGCAAGGTTCTGGTTGATTCATGGCGCACACTCGGCGGCCACACTGCGGAATTGTTCGGCCAGCAAGCGCGTGGCCGGGCCGACCTGCTGCGGTCGACCGTACATGAGATACAACTGACCGCGTTGCACCTGCCCCTCTTCCAATGGCAACAGCCGCAGACCGCCTTGGTCGAGCAGCGTTTGAACCTGCGGACGCGGCAGCCAGGAAAACCCCAGCCCGGCCTGCACGGCGGCGATGGCGTTGTCGATGCTGGTCACGGTCCATCGTTCCGCCGCCAGCCAGCCGGCATCGCGCGGGCTGCGCACGCCGGAATCGCGGATCACCACCTGCAACTGATCGACCAAATCGGCTTGCGTGAGGCTGCGGCCGAGTTGCTGCAAGGCATGCTCCGGATGGGCGACGGCGACGAAATCGATCTCCAGCAGCAGATCGCCAAGCGCCTGCGGTGGCAGGCGCGAACCGATGACCAGTTCGGCACTGCCTTCTTCCAAAGCTTCGTCGGCGCCGGACATCACCACTTGCTGCAACTGCACACGCGTACCCTGACTCAAGGGTTGGAAGCGCCGCAGCGCCTCCATCAGCATGGTCGACGGCAACGCCGCATCGGCGACTAAACGGATTTCCGCTTCCCAGCCGCGTTCGAGGTTGCGCGTGAATTGCTCCAGTTCGGCGGCAGTGCGCAACAGCGCGCGCGCCCGCCCCAGGATAGCGACACCGGCCTCGGTTAACACCGCTTTGCGACCTTCAATGCGCAGGATTTGCAGACCCAGTTGCGTCTGCAAGCGGGCGACCGCATGACTGACCGCCGACTGGGTGCGGTGCAGGCGCGCGGCGGCCTGGGCAAAGCCGCCGGCATCGACGACGGCTTGCAGGGCGCGCCATTGGTCTAATGTGATGCGCGGGGTAATCCGGGGTGAATCCATGGCTATATATCTATTTAACTAATAATTAAGCCCAATTTAATTCGCTTTTATATATATTTCAATCATACATACTCCTTACAACCTTCCCGAATGAACCCAAGGAGACTGCAATGGACAAAACCCTGAACCTGGTTGGACGTGTGCTGCTGGCCCAGATTTTCCTGCTGTCCGGCCTCACCAAGATCACCGGCTTTGCCGGTACCCAAGGCTATATGGAGGCCATGGGCGTGCCCGGTGTATTGCTGCCGCTGGTGATCGCGGTGGAAGTCGGCGGTGGACTGGCGTTGCTGCTCGGCTGGCAGACCCGTTGGGCCAGCTTGGCCCTGGCCGGCTTTTCGATCGTGTCGGCCGCGTTGTTCCATGCCAATTTCACCGACCAGATGCAAACGATCATGTTCATGAAGAACCTCGCCATGGCCGGTGGCCTGTTGATTCTGGCCACCTCTCCGGTCTCCGATACCTGGAGCCTGGACGCACGCCGCGGCTGATGCGGTCATCACATATAAGGAGCTCACACCATGAATCACGACAGCTTTGTACGCACCGCAACCGCGACGATGGAAGGCGATGGCGCCGAGGTACGGCGGCTGTTCCCCATCCCGCGCTTCATGAACTTCGATCCGTTCGTGCTCTGGGATCACTTCGACATCGGTGCCGGCGCCGGTTTTCCCGAGCATCCGCACCGCGGCTTGCAGCATGCGGACAACCTCGGCAACACCTCGACGGTGGGGCCGCTCGGCGTGCAACGCTTCACCGCCGGGCGCGGCATCGTGCATTCGGAAATGCCGGCGGCCACGGGGCACACGCGCGGCATTCAGCTGTGGGTCAACCTGCCACAACGACTGAAGGGGATCGAGCCGGAGTATCAGCAAGTCGACGCGCAGGACTTCCCGGAAGAGACCTTGCCGCACGGACGGCTGCGCACACTGATGGGGCCGGGCTCACCGCTGCACTTGCACACGCCGATCCGTTATTACGATCTGCACTTGGACAGTGGCGGCGATCACACCCTGCCAATGCAGGCCGGTGAACATAGCCTGGCCTATGTCGTCTCCGGAACCGCCCGCATCAACGGCGAGCCACTGGAGGCCGGTATGGCTTGGTTCAGTCAGGCCGCGACGCCACTGGAGGTACACGCCGAATCGGCGCTGCGCCTGATGCTGGTGTTCGGCACGCCGCACGGCGAACCGATCCATCAGCACGGGCCGTATGTGGATTGAGTAGCTAGCGGGGACAGATTTCAAATCTGTCCCCGGTCGGTTATTGGATTGTCGGGCGGTAATTGAGCGGTTATTGAGTACAATGGCGCGCATCCCCGATTGCCGGAGCGCCCATGCACGCCCACGACCTCATTCACGATAACGTTCAATTGCTGTCGCTGCCCGAGGTCTGTCTGCGTATTCAGCAACTCGCCGACGATCCGCGCGCGGACATGACCGAGTTCGCGCAACTGGTGTCCCAAGACCCGGCGCTGACCACGCGGCTGCTGAAGCTGGTGAACAGCGCTTATTACGGTTTTCCCGGGCGCGTGGATACGCTCACCCGCGCGGTCAACCTGGTCGGCATCGCCGAGCTGCGCAATCTGACCCTGGCGATGGCGGCGATAGACGTGTTCGGCGGCCTGGGAAATGAGCGTTTCGATATGCTCGGCTTCTGGCGCCATTCGATATATTGCGCCTTGCTGGCGCGCTTCCTCGCCAAGCGCGCACGCGTGCTGCACGCGGAACGCCTGTTCATCGCCGGCCTGTTGCACGATGTCGGCCGCCTGTTGATCTTCGGACTGTTGCCGGAGCGCGCCGCGATGATTCTGCAACGGCTCGTGCGCGGCGAAGAAGTATGCGCGGCAGAACGCGCGGAGCTGGGTTTCGATCACGCTGAGGTCGGCTATGAACTGCTCACGCTGTGGCTATTGCCGCAGGCCTTGTGCAGCGCCGTCGCCCATCATCATCGCAACGAACCACCGCAGGACGCGCACCTGGAAACCAGTCTGGTGCACATCGCCAACCACATCGCCCATCAGGTCGAGGCCACCGCACAGGATCGCAGCTCGCCGCGCTACGATCCCTTCGGCGGCTTCACGCATCCGCAGATCCTCGCCGACCTGCCGGAACACCCCCTCATCGATGACATCGCCCCCGCTATATGGGCGGCCTCCGGTCTGTCGTCCGAGGTCGTCGATGCGGCGGTGACCGCCGCGGCAACGGACTTCGATGAGATTTTGAATATCCTCTATCGTGTGTAGGACTCTGCAGGCGAGGCGTTGCCCCCTGTAGGAGCGGCCTGAAGGTGAGGCGCTTGCGCCGAGAGACTGCCCTGGGGCATTGGCCGCGAACATCCCGAATGTCCGCAGAACCCGTTCGCGGCCAAAGGCCGCTCCTACAACATCTGCCGCCTACCTGCGGTTGCTGCTACCATCGCCGCCATGAAACGGTCTTCACCCAATCAGCTCTCCGCCACGCTACGTTTGCTCGCGCTCACCGTTGTGTTGGCATCACTCACCGGCTGTGGCGATACACCCAGCGACGCCGCCCGTGGTGCGAAGGCGGACGACCCGCCGGTCGCGGTCACCATCACTGCGGTCGGCAGCGAAGCATTGGCGCAACCGCTGGTGCGCTCGGGCACACTGCGGGCGCGGCGCACGGTGAAACTGTATAGCCAGGAAGAAGGTCGCGTTGAG
>JACRMO010000164.1 GCA_016214925.1 Gammaproteobacteria bacterium | reverse complement strand
TGCAGCCTATCGCGATATTCTGGTGGAGTACTTCAGTGCTCATCGTGAACGGCTCGACGAGGACAGCCAGCGCCGGCTGACCAGCAATCCGCTGCGCATCCTCGACAGCAAGAATCCGGAGATGCAGACGCTGATCGAGGCCGCGCCCAAGCTGGCCGAGCATCTGGATGTCGAATCACGGGAGCATTTCACCGTAGTGTGCGCCACGTTGGATGCCGCCGGTGTGACGTACCGCGTGAACCCGCGTCTGGTGCGCGGCCTGGATTACTACGGTCGCACCGTGTTCGAGTGGGTCACCGACCGCCTTGGTTCACAGGGCACGGTGTGCGCCGGTGGCCGTTACGACGGCCTGGTCGAATTTCTGGGCGGGCGGTCGACGCCCGCGTTCGGTTTCGCGCTGGGTCTGGAACGGCTGATCGCGCTGCTCATCGATCTGGGCGTACACCCGCAGCCGGAAACCGCACACGCCTACCTGGTGCTGGTCGGTATGGCCGCGGAACGCCAGGGTCCGGTGCTCGGTGAGCGCCTGCGCGATGCTGTGCCTGGCCTGCGCCTCCAGGTAAACTGTGGCGGCGGCAGCTTCAAGAGCCAGTTCAAACGCGCCGACCGCAGTGGCGCGGCCTGGGCCCTGATCCTCGGCGAGGACGAAGCGGCCAATGGCCGCCTCGGTATCAAATCACTGCGCGGCGAGGCGGCGCAGGAGATGCTGAGCGAGGCTGAGGCCATCGCGCGGTTGCAGGCGCTGGTGGCGGGTTGATGCATTTGTAGGAGCGGCCTTTGGCCGCGAACAGGCTTGGTCGCCGCGTTCGCGGGCAATGCCCGCTCCTACAAAAATATGATCACATTAAAAATTCGAACGACGGAGTGAGTCTAGTGGACGTCTACAAGACCGACGAAGAACAAGCCGAAGCGCTCAAGCGCTGGTTGCGCGACAACGGCATTTCACTCGTGACCGGCATCATGCTGGGCTTGGCGGTGCTGTTCGGCGTCAAGAGCTGGAGCGAATACGGCGTACGCAGCCATGAAGCGGCCTCCAATCTGTATCTGCAATTCCAGGCCGCGAGCGGCAAAGGCCTGGACGCGGCCATCAAAGAATACGACGTGCTCATCAAGGACTTCTCCGGCTCGGAATACGCCGTGCTCGCCTCGTTGCACATGGCCAAGCTGCAAGTCGACAAGGGTGATGCGAAAGCGGCCCGCGCGCATCTGCAATGGGCGCTGGACCATGCCCAGGGCGAGGGCCTGAAACATACTGCGCGGCTGCGTCTGGCTCGCATGCTGCTGGCCGACGGCGAGGTCGATGCGGCGGATAAATTGATCGCCGGCATCAGCGATCCCAGCTTCACGGCCTTATATGAAGAACTGCATGGCGATATCGCCGAGGCGCGCGGCAAATTCGCCGAAGCGCACGCGGCCTACGAACGCGCCCTGGCGGCGATGCCGGAAACGCTGCCTGGTCGTGCGTTGATCGAGGCCAAGCGCGACGATGCCCTGCGCGGCGCGGCCAGCGGAAAAACCCCATGAAGCAGCTATTGCGCGTGTCGATCCTGATGTTCGCCGCGGTGTGGCTGAGCGGTTGCAGCTGGCTGCGCGGCGATGACAACGCCGAACCGCCGGCCGAACTGACCGATATCCAAGCCAAAGTGAAACTCGAGGAACGTTGGAGCAAGGATGTCGGCGCCGATACCGACGAATTGTTCCTGCGGCTGCGTCCTGCCGTGGATGGTGGACGGGTGTTCGCCGCCGATCGTAAAGGCCATGTGCGCGCCTACGATGCGACCAACGGCCAGGAATTCTGGGAAACCGACGCGGGCATCATGATCTCCAGCGGCGTAGGTGTCGGCGATAGTCTGGTGCTGGTCGGCAGCAGCGATGCCGAGGTGGTGGCGCTCGATTGGCGCGATGGGCATGAAGTGTGGCGCACGCGTGTTTCCAGCGAAGTATTATCGGTGCCCGGCGCCGATCAGGGTACGGTGGTGGTGCAGAGCGTGGACGGCAAGCTCACCGGACTCAAGGCCAGTGATGGCAGCCGCATTTGGGTGTTCGACCGCAGTGTGCCGGTGTTGTCCTTGCGCGGCACCAGCTCGCCGCTGCTGACGCAGGGCGTGGTCATCGCCGCCGCCGACAACGGCAAACTCGCCGTGCTGGACATGGCGCGCGGATTGCCCGCCTGGGAAACCAGCGTGGCGGTGCCGCATGGCCGTTCCGAACTGGAGCGCATGGTCGATATCGATGCCGCCCCGCAAGTCTGGGGCAAAACCATTTATACCGTGTCCTACCAAGGCCGGGTTGTCGCCCTGGACGGCGAGAGCGGCCGTGAAGTGTGGGCGCGCGATATGTCGTCCGCCGCAGGATTGGGTGTGGATCTCAGTAATGTCTACGTGACCGACGATGTCAGCCATGTGTGGGCGCTGGAACGCGACAACGGTACGTCGGTGTGGAAACAGGACAAACTCGCGCATCGCAGCCTCACCGCGCCGGTTGCGTTTGGCGACTACGTGGCGGTGGCCGACTTCGAAGGTTATGTGCATCTGCTCGCACGCGGCGATGGCGAACTGGTCGGCCGCGCACGCGCCGATCGCAAGGGCGTCCTCGCGCCGCTGGTCGTCGATGGCGATACGCTGTATGTCTACGGTAACGGCGGCACACTGACCGCGTATCGGATTGCGGGCGAATAGCCGCCGTCGGTGAATCTTTAGTGTGTTGGAAACCCATTCACACCGAAGATCGCAAAGGCCGCAAAGAAATGCATTGTTAATGTTTTTTCTGCGGCCTTTGCGATCTTCGGTGTGAATAATCCATAATCCCTGGCCATCTTATGCTCCCCGTCATCGCCCTGGTCGGTCGCCCCAACGTCGGTAAATCCACGTTGTTCAATTTTCTCACGCGCACGCGCGACGCGTTGGTCGCGGACGTGCCGGGGCTGACGCGCGACCGCAAATACGGCGAGGGCAAATTCGGCGGGCAACCCTATCTGGTGGTCGACACCGGCGGTCTCTCCGGCGACGAGACCGGCCTCGACGCGCTCATGGCCAAACAATCCTGGTTGGCGGTGGAAGAGGCCGACGCAGTATTGTTCATGGTGGATGCGCGCGACGGTCTGACCGTCACCGACGAGGCCATCGCCAAGCGGCTGCGCCGTGCCGGCAAATCCGTCCTCCTGGTCATCAACAAGATCGACGGTTGCAACAGCGAGGTGGTGACGGCGGACTTTCATCGTCTTGGGCTGGGCGAACCGGCGGCCATCTCCGCCGCCCACGGCCAAGGCGTGCAGGACCTCGCCGTACGTGTACTCGCGAGTCTGCCGGCGCCAGAGGCCAGCGAAGCAACGCCGCCGGAACAAGCCAGCGGCATCCGCATCGCGCTGATCGGCCGTCCCAACGTCGGCAAATCCACCTTGCTCAATCGCATCCTCGGCGAAGAGCGCGTGGTCGCCTTCGATCAGCCCGGCACCACTCGCGACAGTATCTTCGTGCCCTTCGAGCGCGACGGTCAACGCTACACGCTGATCGACACCGCCGGCGTGCGCCGCCGTGCGCGCGTCAGCGAGGCCATTGAGAAGTTCAGCGTCATCAAGGCGCTTCAGGCGATGGAGGCGGCGCATGTGGTGATCCTGGTGTTGGATGCGCACGAGGGCTTGAGCGAGCAAGACGCGACGCTCGCCGGCTATGCCGCCGATTCCGGGCGTGCCCTGGTGGTGGCGATCAACAAGTGGGACGGGCTGGCACCCGATGCGCGCGACTGGATCCGCCAGGAACTCGATCGCCGTCTGCCGTTTATCAGCTTCGCCGAGTTCTATTTCATCTCCGCGCTGCATGGCTCCGGCGTCGGCGATCTGTTCGGCGCGGTACAGCGTTGCTACCGCGCGGCCACCACCAAATTTTCCACCCCGGAACTCACGCGTATCATGGAGAAGCTGATCTTCGCGCATCAGCCGCCGCTGGTGCAGGGCCGGCGCATCAAGCTGCGCTACGCGCACCAGGGCGGGCAAAATCCGCCGGTGATCATTATTCACGGCAACCAGACCGATAAGGTGCCCGAGGCCTACCAACGCTATCTGGTAAACGCCTTCCGCAAGGAGTTGGACCTCGTCGGCACGCCACTGCGCATCGAATTCCGCACCGGCGAGAATCCCTACAAGGATCGCCGCAATACACCCACGCCACGCCAACAGCAGAAGCGCAAGCGGATGATGCGGCACGTCAAGAAGGGCTGAGGATGGCATCGATGCAAACCGACGCGAATTCTCCGGAACGCTGGGTGGACGAGCATGGCAGCGCGCTATTCCGTTATGCATTGCTCCGCTTGCGCGATGAACATAAGGCTGAAGAACTGGTGCAGGAAACGTTCCTGGCCGCGTTGCAGGCGCACGAACGTTTTTCCGGCGGGTCGTCGGTGCGCACCTGGCTGATCGGCATCCTCAAACACAAGATACTGGATCAATTCCGCCACGAGGCACGCGAGGTGATTCTGGATAACCCGGAACCCAGCGGCGATGACTACGACGGCCTGATCGAAGAGAGTTTCCAGTCCGACGGTCATTGGAGTGCGATGATCTCGGATTGGGGCGATCCGGAAGAGGCTCTGGAAAAGGGCCAGTTCTGGGCCATTCTGCAATATTGCCTCGACCGTTTGCCCAAGCGCTTGGCCCGCCTGTTCATGCTCCGGGAACTCATGGA
>JACRMO010000163.1 GCA_016214925.1 Gammaproteobacteria bacterium | reverse complement strand
GATGCCACTGCGCTGCGCTGTGACCGTCGGGGTGGCGAGGGTCGGTTGTATGGGTTGGCCGTGCAGATCCGCGAGGGCGTTGCGTGGTAGATGGGCCAGTTCTTCGAGGCGATCCACCAGCATGCGTTGAAATACGCCGGCCGGCAGTTGGGCCAGCAAGGGTTTCGCCAATTCCACCAGCCGCGCACGTCCGTCCATGCTGGAGGTATCGACCTGTGCGCTGAGGGCTTCAAACAGGTATTCGGAAAATGGGATGGACTCGCCAATCCGTCGCTGGAATGCCTCGGCGCCTTCCTTGCGCACCAGAGTGTCCGGATCTTCACCGTCAGGTAGAAACAGGAACCGCGCTTGTCGCCCG
The DNA here is from genome assembly GCA_016214925.1 of Gammaproteobacteria bacterium. Lineage (GTDB taxonomy): Bacteria > Pseudomonadota > Gammaproteobacteria > Thiohalobacterales > Thiohalobacteraceae > JAHJQQ01. Next base: position 5,076 of record JACRMO010000163.1, on the reverse strand, counting down.
TCTTTGAGGATCGGCAGGGCGTTTTCCAGGGCGCGCCAGGCGGCGGCGCGGCCGGCGCGGTCGCCATCGAAACAGAACACGACTTCGGGAACCACGCGATAAAGTTGTTCCAGATGGTCGCGTGTTGTCGCCGTGCCCAGTGTCGCGACCACATTGCCGATGCCGAACTGGGCCAGTGCGACCACATCCATATAACCCTCGACGACCAACAGTCGCTCCAGCTTGCGCTCGCGTTTGCGCGCCTCGAACAGGCCATAGAGTTCGCGGCCTTTGTGGAACACCGGCGTTTCGGGGGAATTGAGGTACTTGGGCGTGTCGTCGCCCAATACGCGACCGCCGAAGCCGATAACGCGCCCGCGTCGATCGTGGATCGGGAACATCACCCGATCACGGAAACGATCATAGAGTCCACCACCATCTTTTTTGATCAGTAGGCCGGCGCGCTCCATCTGCGCCTGGGTTTGCGGGTCTTTGCCAAGGGCCTGTAACAGATTGTCCCAGCCGGGTGGGGCGTAACCGAGGCCATAGCTCTGGGCGATCTCGCCGCTCAAACCCCGCGCTTTTAGATAATCCACCGCGCGTTTGGCCTCGGGGTGCTGGCGCAGTTGCTGGCGAAAATAGCGGGTGGCCTCGGCGAGCAGGTCGTATAACGGCGCGGTGCTGTCGGCGCGTTCATGCTCGGCGATGGGGCCGGCCTCGCGCGGAACTTCGAGTCCCACCGAACGGGCCAGTTCCTCGACCGCATCGATGGGGTCTTTTCGTTATGGAAGGGGCAGCAGGCCTGATATTCGCGGCCGGCCTTTTTCAGCGGCACCCGACCGTCGATGACCTCGACGATATCGACCCGCTGCATGAGATCGTCGATGAATTGTTGGGGGATACGGCCGGCCATGGCGGCATAGTAAGCGAAGGTCGTTGGTGCGTCAGCCCGATGTATAAAATCGGTGGGCGACGAACTGATCAACCGCCGAGCTTGGCCTTGATCTGCGCGCTGACGGCGCTCATGTCGGCGCGACCTTGGAGCTGCGGCTTGAGCAGGGCCATCACCTTGCCCATGTCCTTGATACCACTCGCGCCGGTCTCGGTAATGGCTTGGCCGATCAGGTTATCGACCTCGGCGGGGCTGAGCGGCTGAGGCAGGTAGGCCTGGACGACCTCCATCTCGTACTGTTCCTGCTCCGCGAGATCAGCTCGGCCGGCCTGTTCGTACTGGCTGAGCGATTCGCGCCGCTGCTTGAGCATCTTGTCCAGCACGACGGTCACTTGCACATCATCGAGTTCGATGCGCTCGTCGACTTCGCGCTGTTTGATCGCGGCAAGGATCAGGCGAACGATGCCCAGCCGGCGCTTGTCGCCGCCACGCATGGCGGTCTTCATATCCTCTTGGATACGCGCCTTGAGCGACATGCGTCGGACCTAGTTGAGCCTGGGATGAGCCTGGAAAATCAGTACTTGCGGGTACGACGAGAAACGTCGCGCGAAACCTTCTTCAGGTGGCGCTTGACCGCGGCGGCAGCTTTACGCTTGCGCTCCTGGGTCGGTTTTTCATAGAACTCACGGCGGCGCACCTCGGAGAGGATGCCGGCTTTTTCGCAGGAACGCTTGAAGCGGCGCAGGGCGACTTCGAACGGTTCGTTCTCTCGTACACGAACGCTGGGCATGTAATCACTGACCTCGATTGAACTTGTTATCCCGGGGTTACAACCGCACACGATCACGGCACGATCACACCCAAGGGCCTAAAGGGGGACGAATTCTAATCCCCTGAGCGGCCAAAAGGAAGCGGCCGAAAGCAAAATCCCGCTTGGCGGGCCGCCGGGCAAGCCGGACAATAGCCGGATGTTAGTCCTCGGCATCGAAACTTCCTGCGACGAAACCGGCGTGGCCCTGTATCACAGCGAGCGGGGTCTGGTCGGCCATGCGCTGTACAGCCAGATCGAGGTGCCGGCCCGGGTCTGATCGGCGCATTACTGGTCGGGTCTTCTCTGGGGCGCAGTCTGGCCTGGACCTGGGGCGTGCCCGCCGTGGCCGTACATCATATGGAAGGCCATCTACTGGCCCCCATGCTGGAGGCCGAGGCACCGGAATTCCCCTTCGTTGCACTGCTGGTATCCGGCGGCCATACGCTGTTGGTGCGCGTAGAGGGTGTCGGCGCCTATCAATTACTGGGCGAGTCCGTGGACGATGCCGCTGGCGAGGCCTTCGACAAGACCGCCAAACTGCTCGGATTACCTTACCCCGGCGGGCCGGAGCTCGCGAAACTCGCCCAGCAGGGCAATCCCGAGCGTTTTCATTTTCCGCGACCGATGACCGACCGACCGGGCCTCGATTTCAGCTTCAGTGGCCTGAAGACCTTTGCGCTGACGACGCTGCGCGATTCTCCGCAGGACGATCAAACGCGCGCGGATATCGCGCGCGCCTTCGAAGATGCGGTGGTGGACACGCTCGCCATCAAGTGCAAACGCGCGTTGGAGCAAACGGGATTGACGCGATTGGTTGTGGCCGGCGGCGTTGGCGCCAACCGCGCATTGCGCGAACGTTTGCAGGTGTTATTGGAGCAGCGCGGCGGGCGTGTCTACTACCCGCGCCCGGCGTTTTGCACCGATAACGGCGCGATGATTGCCTATGCGGGCTTCCGTCGCTTGCAGGCCGGACAGCATGAAGATCTGGGCATCGAGGCGCGTGCGCGTTGGTTGCTCACGGATTTACCTGCGCTCGTAACTTAACCCTTCGAACCCAGCCCGATCCGTCCTTCCGTACCGCTGAGCAGATTGCGGATATTGGAACGGTGCCGCCAGTACAGCAGCACGCTCATCACCACAACGGCGGCGATGACCACCGGCTCAGGCTTCAACCACCATATATAAAAAGGTGCCGCCGCGGCCGCGATCAGCGCGGCCAGCGAGGAATAACGGAACAGCGCGGCCGCGGCCAGCCATGTCCCGATTACCAGTAGCCCCACATTCCACTGCAAGCCAAGCAACGCGCCCAGCGCCGTGGCCACGCCCTTGCCGCCTTTGAAGCCGAAGAACACCGGAAACAGATGACCGAGAAACGCCGCGCCAGCCGCGAGCGCCTGCACATCCGCGCCAGCACCGATGGCACGCGCAACCAATACGGCGATCAGACCCTTGAGCATATCGCCAATCAGCGTGATGGCGCCGGCCTTCTTGCCGCCGATGCGCAGCATGTTGGTGGCGCCGGGATTGCCCGAGCCCTGGGTGCGCGGATCGGCGGTACCGAGCAGACGGCCGACGATCACGGCCGAGGAAATCGAGCCGAGCAGATATGCGGCGATGACGATCAGGACTGAGTTGAGCATGGCGCGTATTGGAATCGCTGGCGCGTTCACGGTCAAGCTGAAACTGCCGCGAACTGGTCAAACCGCAATTCAATCTCTATAGTGGCGCGCAAGCAGGTGAAAGGCATTCGGCATGGACATCATCTTTCTGCGCGATCTGCGCATCGACACCCTCATCGGCATCTACGACTGGGAACGCCGCGTCAAACAGACCATCAGTCTGGATCTGGAAATGGCCACTGACATCCGCAAGGCCGCGGCCACCGACGCTATCGATGACACGCTCAATTACAAGGCGGTCGCGAAGCGCCTGATCGCCTTCGTCGAGACCAGCGAGTTTCAACTGGTCGAGACGCTGGCCGAACGCGCCGCCGAAATCATCCTCACCGAATTCCATGTGCCCTGGGTGCGCCTGACCTTGAACAAGACCGGCGCCGTGCGCGGCGCGCGCGACGTCGGCGTCATCATCGAACGCGGCACACGCGGGTAAATGTCGGAGATGGCACGCGTCTATGTCAGCATCGGCAGCAACATCGAACGCGAGCGGCATGTGCGCGCGGCACTGGATGCGCTGACCGCGCATTATGGCGTGCTGCAATGCTCGACCGTGTATGAAACCGCGGCGGTGGGATTCGACGGCGACAATTTCTACAACCTGGTGGTGGGCTTCGACACGACAGAACGTCCTGCCGAAGTCGCAACGCAATTGCGCGCGATCGAAGACTGCAATGGCCGTGTACGCGAGGGCGCGCGGTTTTCGGCGCGCACGTTGGATCTGGATCTGTTGCTCTACGACGATCTGATCCTGGATGAAGGGCGCCTGCAATTGCCGCGCGATGAGATCGCCAAGCACGCCTTCGTGCTCAAGCCCTTGGCCGATATCGCCGGTGCATGTCGACACCCCTTGATCGGCAAAACGATTGCGCAGATGTGGAATGAATTCCCCAAGAACAACGCCTCGATCTGGCCGGTGGAATTGCCGCGCTGACGTGGCGATGCCAACCGTCATCCTCCCGATGTCCTAATGACCCGCATGGCAACTTCAGTTTGGGATATCCCCGCGGACTGGCCCGCGCCGGATCCGGCGGCGCGCGCACTCAGTGTGCAATTGCTGGAGCATATCCGTGCTGCAATCGCGGCCGCCGGGGGTTGGATCGATTTCGCGCAGTACATGGAGCTGGCGCTGTACGCGCCGGGGCTCGGCTATTACAGCGCGGGCGCGCGCAAGTTCGGCGCGGGCGGCGATTTCATCACGGCTCCGGAAGTGTCTGGTTTGTTTTCGCGCTGCGTCGCGCGCAGTTGTGCCGATGTACTGGGGCAACTGGGTGGCGGCGATGTGTTGGAATTGGGCGCGGGCAGCGGCGTCATGGCTGCCGAGGTGTTGCGGGAACTGGCCACGTGCGGACAGCTGCCGAATACCTATTACATCCTCGAACGCTCGGCCGATTTGCGTGGGCGTCAGCAGACACGATTGACACAGCTGGCGCGCGAGTTGCCGCAACTCAGCGAGCGTGTGCGCTGGCTGGACGCGCCGCCCGCGCAGGCCTGGCGTGGTGTGTTGTTGGCCAACGAAGTGTTGGATGCCTTGCCGGTGCAACTGTTCGGTTGGCAAGATAACCGCGTCGTCGAGTATGGCGTGAGTTGGCGTGACACCGGTTGTGTATGGGAGGCGCGGCCCGCCGCGTCCGAGTTGTGTGACCGCGTGATGAATTGGGCGGCGCAATTCGGCTGGCAGGGCGAATATCGTTCGGAACTCAATCCAACACTTGCTCCGT
>JACRMO010000108.1 GCA_016214925.1 Gammaproteobacteria bacterium | reverse complement strand
TGTCCTTGTGGGCATAGGTGCCGCCATATCTTCCCGCAGCCGCTCGTAGACCGACGGCATGGGTTTTGGCGACCCATTCCTTGACGCTGATCTTGTAGCTGTTCAGACCGGCCTGGTTTTTAATTAGGGCGAATTCGCCATAATTAAAATCGGGGTTGTTGACACGTTCCCAGATGCCGAGAAACTCGACGGTGTTGCGGTTCCGCAGCCAATCCGAAATAAAGAAATCGCCATCCTTTGCCTTCAGCATATCGGTTAAGGAAATATAGTCCTGATCCCGGTCCGACAGCACGGTGATGGCGGTTCCCTGTACTTTGATGGTGGTCTTCTTGGCGGTCATGATTTTCATCCTTGAAAAGTCAGACGGTGAATTAACGCGCTGATTGTATAACAACCCTCACCAATCCTTGAACCCCGGCAACAACCCCGTCAATTCCGCATCGCTCAGATTGCGCCAGGCGCCGGGTTTCAATTGGCCCAGTTTGACATTGATGATCCGGACGCGGCGTAACTGGGTCACTTTATACCCGAGCGCTTCGCTCATCAGGCGGATTTGTCGGTTCAGGCCTTGGGTCAGGATGATGCGGAAGCCGAACTTCGCCAATCGACTCACTTTGCAGGGTTTGGTGATGACCTTATGAATACGCACGCCGCGCGCCATGCTGCGCAGGAAGTCGTCGGTGACGGCTTTGTTCACGCCCACCAGATATTCCTTTTCGTGGTTGTTTTCCGAACGCAGGATTTGATTGACGATATCGCCGTTGCTGGTCAACAGAATCAAACCTTCTGAATCCTTGTCCAGGCGGCCGACCGGGAAGATACGTTCCTGATGGTCGACGAAGTCGACGATATTGCCTTTGACGCTGGTGTCGGTCGTGCAGGTGATACCGATCGGTTTGTACAGGGCGATATACACATGCTTGCGTTTGTTCTTCGCGGCGACTTTGAGTTCGATCTCTTTGCCGTCGACGCAGACGATCATGCCTTCCAGCCATTTCGCGCCGGTGACGGCGGTTTCTCCATCCAAGGTCACGCGCTGCTGCGCTATCAACTCGTCGGCTTCGCGCCGTGAGCATAATCCGGATTCGCTGATGAATTTATTCAGTCTCATGGTATTTACAGTTCCACCAGTACCTGGCAATGCGTGAACAGTAGGCTGGCGCGAACGCGGCGGTGCGGCCAGAGTTTGCGCACGCCTTCGGCATACAGACGCAATTGTTCGCGATAGGTCTGCGCGGTGGCTTCGACTTTGTCTGCTTCGATGTTGTGCGTCTTGTAGTCGATGATGTGTGCCGTGTCTGGGTCGACCAGCAGACGATCGATGACGCCATCGACCAGGGTCTCGCCCTGAAAATATTGCAGTGGCACCTCGGTGTAGATTTTCTCATGCGCGGCGGCATCGAACACCGACGCGAGTTGCGGCGCCTGGATGACGGCTTCCGCTTCCTCTAACCACTCGGCGAGTTCCGGATCACCGGCATCGCGTTGGAGTTCGCGCGCCAGTCCAGCGAGCAGTTGTGCGCGCGTGCGTAGCGGGGGTGTGGTCAACCATTCCAGCAGCCGATGGATGCCGATGCCGCGGCGGCGTCCGTCCGGGTCGGTGACGTTACCCCTCTCGAATTCGGCGTCGTGTTCAACCAGGCTGCGGCTGGGCGCGATGCGGATCTGGCGCGGGGTGGGTTTGCAGGGCTGAGTCAGACGTATATCGATCTCGGCAGCTGTGAGTGGCGTCTGCGCTGTGTGTTCGACATGTGCGGCGGGATGTGTCGGCACTGTGCCGGTGCGATGTATCCAGGCGTTGCCAGCGACAAGACAGTTCTCGCTGTCCCATTGCGCGCGCAGTAGACCATACCAACCCTGCGTGGCCTTGTCCGGTGTGACGGCGGCGGACACGATGAGCATTTGTCGCGCGCGGGTGAGTGCAACGTACAACAAATTGGCGTCTTCGCGGCGTTCGGCCTGTTGCTGGCGATCGAGAAAGGCTTGCGTAATGCGGTCGCGACTGTCCTTGCGGCCGACCAGCAAGAAGGTCTGCGGTCGATCCTGTTCCGCGGGCCAGTCGACGCGCGCCTGCCAGGCATTGCGGTCGCGCTCGCTGCCGGCGCAGTCGGCCAGAAACACTACCGGCGCTTCCAAACCTTTTGCGCCATGCACAGTGAGAAAGCGCACGCGGTCACCGACACCGGATTCCGGCGGCGCATCGTCGGGGGCGTCGGTGGCGCGTTCGCGCAAATCGCCGAGGCGGGTGAGGAAGTGCGACAGGCTCGGATAACGGCCGCTGTCGATCTCCAAGGCGAGTTCGATGAAGCGGATGAGATTGGCGCGCACGCGTGGCTTCAACGCCGGTGTCGCGGCGGACTCGAAGCGTTTGAGCACATCGCCCTGGTGATAGATGCGGTCGAGCAGATCGTGTACCGGCAGGTGCCCGACCAGGGTTTGCCACGCGGGTAATAAGGGCCGCAGTCGAGCAGGCGTTCCATCCAGGTGGTGCCGGTGGTCCGTGCAAGCGTAATGAGATCTTCATCGCGGGCGGCGAACAGCGGTGAGCGCAGCACCTGGGCGAGCGCGAGATCGTTGTGCGGTGCGCTCAGCGTATTGAGCAAGGCCTCCAGGTCGCGTACTTCCAGACTGTCGAGCAAAGTACCCCGCGCGGCGCCCAGATACGGAATACCGGCTTCGCGCAGCGCCTGTTCATACGCTGTGGCGTGGGTGCGGTTGCGCAACAGAATAAGGATGTCGCCGTAGCGCAGCGGGCGCGCATGCTCGGCTGGTTCGATCAGCGTGCCGGCGTCGATCAAGGCGCAGATGCGTTGCGCGATCATGCGGCCTTCGCATACGTGCAGATCGTCACCCGGATATGGGCGCGGTTCCAGCAGTGGATTGCGCAGACCGCTGCGCTCGGACGTTGCTATAAGTTGTTCCGATATCTGATCCGGCAGCGGCGGCAGCAGTTCCACCTGTCCCCAGAGTTCCTGCCGATGGGTGCTGTGTGTCGGAAAATCGGGAAGGATCTCCGCGAGCGGCCCCGCGCTGAAGGCGCGGTTGACGGCATCGATGATCGCAGGCGCAGAACGTCGCGAGGCCTCCAGGCTGAAACGTTCCGCATGCAGTTCTGACTCAAGCCAATCACTGGCGGCGTCCAGCAGGCGGGCATCGGCACGACGAAAGCGGTAGATGGATTGTTTGGCGTCGCCGACCAGGAACACGCTGCGCGGGCGCTCGGGGGCGCCGGCGGCGAGTTCCTGCAACAGCGGCAGCAACAGCCGCCATTGCGTCGGATTGGTGTCCTGGAATTCGTCGATCAGAAAGTGATCGATGCGCGCATCCAGTTTGTATTGCACCCAATGCGCCTGTTCGCTGCCGTTGAGCAGGCGATAGGCATTCCATTCAAGATCGGCGAAGTCCAACACCCGCTGTTCGCGTTTGATGCGTTGGTAATGTTCAAGCAGGCCTTGACCGGCGCGGTGCCAGGCGAGATTCAGCGCCAGCGCCGCTTGGCGGGCCAACCGGTCGCGCGTATCGAGCAGATCGGTACACAGCGTTTCGTGCAGTTCCAACAGGCGTGCGCTGCCAGTGCTGCCGAGGCTGGCTTCGAGTGCCTTGCTGGCCTTGAGACTGCGGGGTTCGCCCTTGCCGGTGAGCAGTGCGCCGGTAATGCGCGCGAAGCGTTCGGTGATCGCCGCTGACGCATCCAGTCCCGTAACTAAAGTGGCCGCGTGTTCCTGAAAGGTCTTGGCGGTGTGCTTGCCGAGCAGCGCGGCGTAGTCGCCAAGCATGGCCGTGCGTGCGCTGCTGAAGAATTCCAGCTCCGGATCGCTGTCCGTATCGATCGCGAACAACGCCCGGGTGCGTGCCTCGGCGTACGCCAGGGCATTGGTCTGGTCTTGGGTAAAGGCCGACCAGTCGATGCGCTGCTGCAAAAAACTGTTCAAGGCCTGCCGGGTGTTACCCAAGCCACCACAGCCGTCGAACAAGGCCTCCAGGGCGCGCGCGCAGTGTCCATCCGGGGTCTGCGTGGCCTCGGCGTACAAGGCATCCCAGGCTTCGTCGATCAACTCGGCCTCGCTTTCCAGCAGATCGAAGCCGGGCGGTATCTCGGCTTCGACCGGGAAGCGTTGCAGGATCTCCTGACAGAAGGCGTGAAAGGTGGTTGCGCGTAGCGGGTGCGGCGCGAATAGCAGGCCTTCGTAGAGGCGCCGGGCGCGTTCGCGCAGGGCCGCATCAGGTTCCTCGCCCATCGTCCGCAGGATTGCATCGACTTCGCTATCGCTGCCGCTGGCCAGCAGCGCCAGGCGTTCGTTCAGCCGTTGCAGCATTTCGGCGACGGCTTTGCGCGTGAAGGTGACGGCGAGGATGCTCTCGGGCGCCGCACCGGCCAGCAGCAGTCGCAGCATGCGGGTGACCAGCAACCACGTCTTGCCGGTGCCCGCCGAGGCATGGACGCTGGCGTGGCGATCGGGGGCGGTGGCGAGCAGGGGGTTTGTCATACGCGCACAGCATATCAGTCTGCGGATATGCCGTGGCACACGGCGCAGACCGCGTGAGGGCTGTGTGCATCCGTGTGCATGCATTGTGGGTTCGGGCACGGCGTGCCGGGGGCGAACGATGGTCTTGTACGAATAGGCTGAATATCGCGTAGGTCATCGTGCGGGTGCCCGTGCGCAGTGGTACGAGATGCTACAAGGCGTGTGCATCAAGCGACTGTATATTCAGCGAGATACTTGAGTGGCATGCGGGAGTAGGCCGAAGCTGGACGAATGTCGCGCCGTCGATTTGACGCGGGTCAGGGTTTAACTCGCGGAAACAATGGGAAAAGATAGGCGCAGTTCAGCTAGGGAGAGGAGTAGGCAATGCACCAGGGGAGGGTCAACTCATAGGGATTTTGAGGTGGGCGGGGACGCCCGTTAGGGACCTCAAAGGCGGCCTTCGGGCCGCCTTTGTTTTTTTAGATCGAGCCTTCCGTGAAGTCGTAGTTCAGGCCTTCGGTCGGTTCGGCCAGGAAGTAGCCCTGGATGTAGTGGATGCCATACTGGAACAGCACGGTGAGGCTGCTGGCATCCTCGACGAATTCGGCGATGCACAGCTTGTTCATGGAGCGCGCCACGTCGACGATGGATTTCACCACCGCCTGGTTATCGCTGTCGCGCATCAGATTGTGAATGAACTTGCCGTCGATCTTCAGGTAATCCACCGGCAGGTGTTTCAATAGCTGGAACGAATTCGGGCTGCTGCCGAAATGTTCCAGCGAGGTCTTGCAGTGCAGGCCGCCGACGGCGCTGACAAAGGCCTTGGCGCCCTTGAGATATTGGCTGGCGTCGGCTTCGGCGATCTCCAACACGATGGCGTCGCTCGCCAAGCGCGCTTCTTTGATCTGTTGGTTGATCCATATCGGCAGTTCATGATCGTCCAAGGTCGGCCCCGAGAGTTTGATGAAGAAGACCGTATTGGCGCCCCCGCGGCGGCGTTCGGCGAGCACACTGATGGCTTTGCGCAGTACCCAACGGTCGATCTCGGCGATCTGCCCGGTCTGCAGGGCAACGGGCAGAAATTGCCCGGGACGGATGTCTTCACCCTCGCTGTCGCGCATGCGCAGCAGCACTTCGTATTTCTCGTCGGTTTCGCCTTGCAGGCTGACAATGGGCTGGTAGACCAGGTGAAAGCGGTCTTCGACCAGCGCTTCCTGAATGAGATGGTTCCACTGTTGTTCACGTTCGCGTCCGACCTGTTCGTCGGCCACCGGGTTATGCAGATGCACGCGGTTGCCGCCCGAGGAGCGGGCCACTTCGCAGGCCAGATCGGCGCGCGACAGAATCTCCGGTGCGCTCGGTGAGCTGTCGGTGATCAGGCTGATGCCGATGCTGGTGGTGATGGTGAGCGAGCGTCCTTCGATATCGAGGATATGTTCCTCGATGGCATGGCGCAATTGTTGCGCATCGTTGACGGCGAGTTCGAGTTCTTCCATGAAGTACTGGCGGTTGTACAGGCCGGTGAGCACATCCTGTTTGCTCAGGTATTTCAGTTTCTGTTCCAGTTCCTTGTCGCCGATCGCCTGGTCGCGGATGACGATCTGTGTGCAGGGCTCGCCGTCGATGGTGGCCGAGGAGAATTCCATCTTGGCCTTGAAGCCGCCCTTGGCGCTGACGCATTTCACGTCGAGACTGGTATCACCGCTGGCATCGGCGCTGTCGTCTTTGCCGTAGGTGCGCAGGAATTCCTTGAAGCTGCCCTGATCTTCACCGGCGACCATGTCCATGATCGGGGTGCCTTCGATTTCGTCCAGGTTCTCGAAGCCGAACATGTCCAGATACGAACGGTTGGCATAGATATGCATGCCGTCGTGCACGTAGGCGATGGAGTCGCGTGAGCTGTCGAGCAAAGAACGGCAGCGGCGTTCGCTTTCCTTGTGGCCGGCGCGGTAGAAATTCAGGGCGCGCTGCATTTCCAGGTTGCGCTGCTCGCGCACCAGCACCAGACGCAAATGTTCCGGCGCGTCGAACGATACCAGGTCGGTGGCGCCGGCCCGCAGGGCTTCGATGACCTTGGATTCGTCGGCGCTCGCGCCGATGGCGATCAGCGGCAGATCCAGCGAACGGGCGCGCAGCAGGCTGACGACCTGTGTCAGGTCGAGCGCCTCCAGTTCCTGCGCGCAGAGGATCAGATCGGGCAGTTGCTGATCCAGCGACTGTTCCAGATCGACCTGATTCTTGGCGTACATGAAACGCACGGCATAGCCGGCACCGCGCAAAATATTGGCGATGGCCTCGGCGTCGTTTTGAGTTTCCTCGATGATGATCATACGCAGCGTCTGTTGTTCCTTGCTCACCACTTTCTCCACAGACCTGTCGATTCCCTGATGGGGTTGTTGTTGCAGCGCCGATTCCCTGGCTGTATCGGCAAGCGAGGTTGGACCTGAACCGGGAACGGGGGTTCAGATGGGGCGTGTTGTACCGCAATCCGCGGCGGTTTTCCACGTTCCTGAATCCTGTTAGCATCAGAGCAGAAGATGACAGTGGGAAGGGCCAATGCGATTTCGGCCCGCGATGGATATCCGACCCGTGCGAGCGGGTCGCAACAACCTGGAGTAGCGTATGCAAGAGGTCATTGTCAGGGCGGAAGTCCCCGAAGACGTCAGGGCGATCGATGTGGTGAACCTCAGCGCGTTTCAGGGCGAGGCGGAGGCGCGACTGGTCAGTGCGATCCGCGGGTCGGCGGAGTTTATCCCGGATCTGTCGCTGGTCGCCGAACTCAACGGCCGCATCGTCGGTCATGTGCTGCTCTCCAAGGTCAAATTGCAGCATGGTGGCGAGAGCAAGACGGTGCTGGCGCTCGGGCCCATGTCGGTGGTGCCGTCGCAATCGCATCGCGGTATTGGTTCGGTGCTGATTCAAGCCGCCATCGGCCGGGCCAAGGATATGCGTTATGCGGCCATCGTGGTGGCCGGCCAGCCAGACTATTACGAACGCTTCGCCTTCCAGCCGGCGGCCATCTGGGGATTGAGTTCCAATCTGCGACTACCGGCCGATGCGCTTACCGCTATGGAGCTGGTGCCCGGGGTGCTCAAGGGTGGCGGACAGGTGATTTACCCGGCGCCGTTCGCCGAGATCTTCTGAGGTATCCGCAGATGCCATCCCCGCGAATGCGGGAATGATGGATTCACCAGACGCGGAACGCTTGGCGTGGGACCTCAGAGCTGGCTCCACAGCGCCGCGAAGTCATCCGCCTTGTGTGTGACGTTGGCACCCGCGGGGGAAACCGCCGCGGCCTGACTGTCCAGTGGGCGAAACTGATACTGGGCGAAAGAACCCGTGTTCTCCATCAGCTTGGTCAATTCCACACGCGCTTCCTGTCCATGACTGCTGACCATCAGGATATCGCCGACATGGTAGGGCAGCGCGGGTGTCAGCAGCGTGGCCGGTTGGCCGAGCGGCTTGATGGCCGGCAGCAACAGGCTGCGCAGGTATTCACTGCTGCCGTTGATGCGGTGAATTTTGGTGCCGATGGCGACAGCGCCGGGCGCCAGCATTTCCACACCCAGTTCCAAGCCCAGTTCGGTATCGCACTTCATCCAACGCACCACGCCCAGACTCAGGTGGAAGCTGTCGGGATCGTGGCTTTCGCGCAGCCCCAGCAACTCGCCGACCTGTGCCTGCGAATTCTCGCGGTTGTCCCATAACAGCCGATAGCCACCGGCACTCACGTTAACCATTTTCCAGAGATGGGTCTGATAAACGGGAGAGGTCGGCGGTTTTTCCTTGGGTTTGAGGGCGAACGGGTCGTGGCCGGGCGTGAACTCGATGTACTGGCCGGCGGTCGCGCTGGGCTGGGCATTGCTCTGCAGGTGCGCATCGGTCAGTTCCCAGATGTCCGGCAATTGACCCTGCCGGTCAGCCGTTTCGCTGGCCCCAAACTGGGCAGGATTGTTGAACAACGGGTGTGTCGCGGTGTCACCGATCCCGGCAAAGGCGCTTTCACCGCCGATAAAATAGTGCGCGGTACTCAGCCCCATCGCGACCACGGCCGTGGAGTGTTTCTGCGTGCGCGAGAACCGACGCTTGGGCATGACGCCCCACGCCAGCATCAGGCGGCGCAGGGCATGATCGTTGATGTGTTGGGCCTTGTTGCCTTCTTCGCGGCGCTGGCGACCGAGGGTCTCGCGTATGGCATCGGCCAAGCGCGCGGCGTTCAGCAGACGGCAGGATTCCGGGTTGTATTCGGTTGCGCGCAACACCAAGTAGGTCGGTGGGTCGTCGGTTTCGAAATTGGTGACGAACACGCCGCTTGGGTTGCGCGTTTTGGCGAGACGACTGAGGGTTGCGTGCTGCGCCCAGTCGCACAACCATGCGTTAATACGTTCGACCTCGCCCTGACGCAAACGATAGGGACACGCCAGGGCCAGCAGCAGAATATGTTTGTAGGTATTCTCTATCGTGATTGCGCAGCCGCTGTCGGCAGCCGGATCCTTGAGCGGTGACTGGGTGTCGCCGCGCGCCTCGGCTTGTTGATAGAGGCCGTGGATTTCACGCCAGACACCGTCTGGATAGGGCGCATAGACTTGATAGGCGCGCAACAGCATTTGCCCGAAATAGGTCAATCCGCGCTGAGTCGCGAGCGTGAGGTGCTTGCCGCCGGTTGCGAGTGTGCTGCGGTAACCCTGCGCCATCTGTTGCATGAGTACCTGCGACAAGGCCACGGTCTGGCGGCTCTTGTCGGCAAGCGGGAAGGGCTTGCCGACATAATGCACCTTCATGGCATCGAGTGCCGTGTCGATCGGTGGGCGCAATTGTTCGAGCAGGCGGAAACGTTGATCCGCCGGCAATTCCAAGGTCTGGATGCTGTGCAATGCCTCATAGAGCCGCCGGCTGCTTTCGCCGAGGTTGGCGAGTGGCAGTTCTTTGATCCACTGCTCGACCTGCGCCGGGCGGGGGTCGAAGGTGGTTTTGGCGGTTGGCTTGTGGCCGGAGGTGCGCTGATCCATGGCAGTTCCGTGAAATAAAGACCCAGGTTCCCCAGTGTTACGGCAGGTCGGCCGATTCCTATAGATGGATGAGCCGCTCGATGAGAGGTGCGGGGAGGGCCTTGCCAGGATTGCTTCGACTGCTGGCCGTGCGGGTGGGTTAGAGCGGGGTCTTGGCGGGTTCACCGGCCTGTTCACGGACCAAGCGCGGGACCAGATAGCCGGGCAGGCGTGAACGGATCTCCTTGAATAGGGCGCGGGCGCGGGCGTCGTCGACCGCAAAGTGGGCGGCGCCCTGGACATGATCCAACTGATGCAGGTAGTAAGGCAGTACACCGGCCTCGAACAACGCCTCGGACAGCGCGCATAAGGTGTCGGCGGCGTCGTTGATGCCGCGCAGCAGGACCGACTGATTCAACACCGGGATGCCCGCGGCACCGAGCCGGCGCAGTCCGTCGCGTACATCCGCGTCGATTTCGCGCGGATGGTTGGCATGTACCACCAGCACCGGCCGTAGCCGCGATCCCGTGAGCCAATCCAGCAGTTCATCTGTGATCCGTTCGGGCAGCACGACCGGCAGGCGACTGTGGATACGCAGTCGCCGCAGATGGGGAATGGCCGCGAGTTCGGCAACCCGCTCGGCGAGGCGTTCGTCGGGCAAGGACAGCGGGTCGCCGCCGCTCAGGATGATCTCGTGCAAACTCGGGTCGGCGGCGAGATAGGCGAGCGCCTGATCCCAATGCTGGCCGGACGGGTTGGCCTCGGCGTAGGGATAATGGCGGCGGAAGCAATACCGGCAATGAATGCCACAGGCGCCGGTCAAGGTGAGCAGTGCCCGACCGCGGTATTTATGCAGCAGACCGGGCGCCGCCATTGCCGCGGCCTCGCCGAGCGGATCGGCGAGATAACCCGCGACCGCCTGGCATTCGATAGCATCGGGGAGAACTTGCAACAACAGCGGATCGCGGCGGTCACCGGGATGCATGCGCGCGATGAAGCCGCGCGGCACGCGCAAGCCGAACGCATCCGCGGTCGATTCGGCGGCTGGTTCCTCGGGTAGATTCAGCAGCGCCAGCAACTCGGCTGGCCGGGTTACCGCCTCGGCCAGCGCGCGCCGCCACGCGGGTGCATGTTCCGCGTCGGTGTATCGAGGTATGATAGGCGCCGTTTTGTTCATGTCAGGGATCGTGTCGTTCAACCGGGAGACCGGTACTGGCCGGTATGCGGGCGTGCAGTGTACACGCGAGTGAACGCGCTTTTCGAGCGCCCGCGCACCGTCAGGCGAGCAGACATTCAATCCCGTTACCGCGGAAACAGTGAATGGCAACCTACAACACCAGTGAATTCAAAGGCGGGCTCAAAGTCATGTTGGACGGCGATCCCTGCACGATTATCGAAAACGAGTTTGTGAAGCCGGGCAAGGGGCAGGCGTTCAACCGGGTGAAACTGCGCAACCTCAAGACCGGCCGCGTCATCGAACGCACCTTCAAGTCCAACGAGAGTCTGGATGGCGCCGACGTGGTCGATACCGATATGCAGTATCTCTATAACGACGGTGAGTTCTGGCATTTCATGGTGCCGGATACCTTCGAGCAGTTCGCCGCCGATGCCGCCGCCGTGGGCGACAACGCCAAATGGCTCAAAGAGCAGGATATCTGTGTGATGACCCTGTACAACGGCGTGCCGCTGGCCGTGGTTCCTCCCAACCATGTGATCCTGGCCGTCACGGAAACCGATCCCGGCGTGCGCGGCGATACTTCCGGCGGCGGTGGCAAGCCGGCGACGCTGGAAACCGGCGCGGTGGTGCGCGTGCCGCTGTTCATCAATATCGGCGATCTACTCAAGGTCGACACCCGCAGCGGCGAATACGTCTCGCGCGCCAAGGAATAAGGGTCGGGCCCGGGCTGCCCCATGATGCACGGTACGCACGCTTGGCAGCCCTCGGCCTCGCTCGACACGCTCCGTATGCGCGCACAGTTGCTGGCGCGTGTGCGGCAGTTTTTCGCCCAGCGCGCGGTGCTTGAGGTCGAGACCCCGATACTCTCCGCCGCGGCCACGCCCGCGCCACATCTCGATAGCTTCGCCGTCGCTTATCGCGGACCGCACGCGCCGCTGGCGGGGCGGCTGTATCTGCATACCTCGCCCGAATACCCCATGAAGCGCCTACTTGCCGCCGGCAGCGGCAACATCTATCAGCTCTGCCGCGTGTTCCGCGACGGCGAGGCCGGTGCGCGCCACAATCCCGAATTCACGCTGCTGGAATGGTATCGCGTCGGTTTCGGCCTGGCGCAGTTGATCGAAGAGGTCGAACACTTATTGCGCAGCGTACTGGCCGGTGTGCGCGAATTGCCAATGGCGGTGCATTACCGTTACCGCGATTTGTTTTTGCAGTACGCTGGCGTGGACGGATTGACGGCCGGCGCCAGCGAATTGCGCGCGTGTTTGAACCGCCACGGGCATCGGCCACCCGCAGGTATGACCGATGCGGACGATGTCGATACCTGGCGCGACCTGGTGCTTACGCACATCATCGAGCCACAACTCGTTGGTTTGGTGTTCGTTACCGATTACCCAGCCAGCCAAGCCGCCTTGGCGCGCATCGTCGCCACCACGCCACCTGTTGCCGCGCGTTTCGAGTGCTACCTCGACGGCGTGGAACTTGCTAATGGTTTTCACGAACTGAGTGATGTCGCCGAACAACGCCGCCGCTTCGAGCAGGAGAACGCCACGCGTGCGGTCGCGGGTCGCCCGGTGATGCCGCTCGATGAACGCCTGCTCGCGGCATTGGCAAACGGTCTGCCCGAGTGCAGTGGCGTTGCGCTCGGCTTCGATCGCTTGATGGTGTGTGCAACGGATGCCAAGCGCATCGAAGAGGTGTTGGCGTTCGGGATCGAGCGAGCATGAGTCTGTAGTTACCGCCGACTCATCTTTATACATAATTTCATCTTGAATAGTATCGAGAAATCATTGAAAATGATCCTCCATGCACAGGATGGGCACGGGTAGCAACGCTGGCCGGATAGGGAGGGTCTTTTCCGACGGGTTCGGCCCAGTCGACACCACAAGCTGCACAAGGTGTACAAATGCGACTGATCGATAAATTGCTACGAATTGTTGTCTTGGGTGGCGCGCTCGTCGTCGCTGTATCTTCGGCATCCGCCGACACACGGCATGCTGCTGTCGCCGGGTCCAAACTGGCCGCCAGTGTGCCGGTCACGGAAATCCTGCAAGACCCTGTCTACCAGCGGCGGCTGGATCTCAAATCGTCGTATGCCCTGGTGGTCGATGAGGTCACCGGTGCGCGGCTGTATAGCAAGAACGCCGCGGCCCGCACGCCCATCGCCTCGCTGACCAAACTCATGACTGCGATGGTCGTCCTCGACGCCAAGCTGCCCATGGATACCCGTATCACCATCACCAAGGACGATTTCGACCGTCTGCGCGGCACCAGTTCGCGTTTGCAGGCCGGTGTGACGCTGACGCGTCGCGAGCTGCTGCATCTGGCGCTGATGTCCTCGGAGAACCGGGCCGCGTCGGCCTTGGCGCGCACCTACCCGGGCGGTCGTAGCGCCTGCATCGCGGCGATGAATCGCAAAGCCCGGGCGTTGGGCTTGCGCCAGACTCATTACGAGGATTCAACCGGCCTGAATGGTCACAATGTGTCCACGGCGGAGGAACTGGCCAAGATCGTGCGTGCCGCGCACGGTTATGCGCTCATCAAGGAATTCACCACCTGTCCCTCGCGTCAGCAGCCGACGAAATACAGCGCGCATCCGCTCGAATACAAGAACACTAATCCCCTGGTGCGCAAATCCGAATGGGATATCGCGGTCAGCAAGACCGGTTACATCAACGAGGCCGGCCGTTGTCTGGTGATGAAGGCGCGCATCGCCGGGCGTGCGGTGATTATCGTGCTGCTCAATTCCCAG
>JACRMO010000162.1 GCA_016214925.1 Gammaproteobacteria bacterium | reverse complement strand
TCCTTGCCGAGACGGCCGATGACGAAATTGATGGCACCGGTCGGGTTGGCGGCACGCAGGTCAGTCAACAGGGCATCCACCGGCGGATCGGAATCGCCCGGATTTTTGATGAACGTGTTGGCGAAGTCGCCATACGCGATATCACCCTCTAAGCCACCGCCGACGCCCATATTGGTGGTGTTCGACGAATCGACTTTGTTGCCACCCAGGCGCACGCCGAGATCGCGCGTGAAGTCGTCGTTGGCGATCACGATGCGCGACTCAATGAGCACCTGACGCACGGGGATGTCCAGGGTGCCGACGAGTTTGCGGATGTCGGCCAGCTTGTCGGCGGTGTCGCGCAGCAACAAGGTGTTGGTGCGATCATCGACGGTGACAGTGCCGCGTTCGGAGAGCATGGACTGCACATTTCCCCCCATCGCACTTGCACCCATGCCACCCGCGCCACCCTTTGCAGTTGGGCTCCGGCCGCGGAGCAGCATGGCGAGATCGGTGGCCTTGGCATAATTGACCTGGATGTACTCGGAATACAGCGGTGCCAGCTCCTCGATCTGCTTCTGCGATTCCAGTTCGAGTTTTTCGCGCGCGGCGATTTCTTCGCTGGGTGCGACCAGGATGACATCGTTGTTCTTGCGCATGGCCAGGCCTTTGGTCTTGAGCACGATGTCGAGCGCCTGATCCCAAGGCACGTTTTGCAGGCGCAGGGTCAGGTTGCCGGTCACGGTGTCACTGACCACGATATTCACGCCTGTGAAATCGGCGATCAGCTGCAACACCGAGCGCACTTCGATGTCCTGGAAATTCAGCGACAGACGCTCACCGGTGTAGCCGAGTTTTTCGCGGCGACGCTCTTCCTGTTGTTCTTTGGTGGTGGGTTTGATTTCAACCGTGTACAGGTTGTCGGTCTGATAGGCGACGTGGTCGTATTCGCCCGTTGGCGCGATGACCATGCGGACATTGTTACCCTTGGTGAGGGTGTCCACAGTGCTGACCGGCGTGGCGAAGTCGGTGACGTCCAGGCGGCGTTCCAAAGCTTCCGGTAGGTCGACATTGTAGAATTCGACCACGACCTGCCCAGCCTCCTGACGCATATCGACGGCCGTGCTTGACGAGGGCAGCGTGACCACGATCCGGCCTTCGCCCTTCTCGCCGCGGCGGAAATCGACATTCTGGATACTGTTGCTGGTGGTCGCGGGTGCCGTGGCCACAGGGGCCGCGCTGCTCGCGGGCATAGCAGCCGGTGCGGCCGGTGCAGCCGTAGCGACTGCCGCAGTACCCGCCGTGTCCTGTAACGTGACGACAATCGTATTGCCGTCAACGCGGGTTTCGTAAGGGGTCATCTGTACCAGATTGAGAACCACGCGCGTGCGGCCTTGAGCTTCGACCGCCGCCAGGCTCTTGGCCAGACCGACGCCGATGGGCTGCGAAGCCTTGCCCAGGCCATTGTGCGTGTTCGGCAAGTCCAGGGCGATGCGCGCTGGGTTGTCGATGGTGAAGCTCAGCGGTTGTTCTGCCGGTTGGCTCATTTTCAGGATGACCTGAACCTTGTTGCCAGGCAGCGATCCCACATCGATGGACTCCAATGTATTGGGAGCCCCGGCCGCTGCGGCTGTTTGGACGACCATGCAAATGCCGGCGGCCATGCCTGTGAGCCAGGTAAACACGGTATTGACCGGTTTCCCTGCCGTGGGCGCGGTGGCGGCGCGAGTGGTATTGGTGGTGGTAGTACGCATCATATCTTTAGCTCCCCCCATGGGATCATTCGCTGAGCGCGAGCGAGGCCGGGCGTTCCATCCAGCCTCCAAGCCCATCCGGTACGATTTCCAAAACATCAATTTCGAATTCGGTGATCTCTTTAATCTTGCCGTGGTTCTGGCCTACATAATTGCCGGGCTGCACGCGATGAATGGTGCCGTCGTTGGCAAGTACCAGTCCCCAGGATTGGCCTTTCTGCGACAGCGTGCCGACCATCCGCAAGGTATCCAAGGGGAAGTCCTCCAGCGGCTCGCGCGGCCGGTTGGCATCCGGATGGATATTGTTATTGCTGGTGGTGCCGGCCACGGCCTGTTCGGCTTGGCCGCCTTCGCCGGGATCGAACGGATTGCGCAGATCGCCCGCTTGGTAAAGGAATGTCTCGTACGGCTTGAATTCCGGCAGCGGTTCGATTTTGGACGGTTGCCGATTGCGCACATCGTCAACGAAGCGTTGCAGATCCGTGGTATTGCTGCTGCTGCAGCCGGACAGCGAGAGGCCCAATACAAGCCAGCAGGCTGTACCGGCGAGAGCGGTGTGTCTAGCTTTCACTTGGTGGCCTCCTTGCTGTTGGCTTTGCTCTTGATTTTACTTTTAGCGCCTTTCTTGGGTTCCTTGGCAGATGCGGCGGCGGTCGCGGCGCTCTGCTCATTCTCATCCAGATAGCGATAAGTCTTTGCGGTGAGTTCCATGACCAGTTCGTCGCTGTTGGCGGCGTCCTTGTCCTTGCCATCTTTGGCAGGCGGCAGGATCGCGACATCGTGAATGGTGACGATGCGCGGTAGCGCCGAAACGCCGCTGACGAAAGCGCCGAACTCGTGGTAAGTGCCGCGCACCTTGATGCTGATCGGCAATTCGGCGTAGAAATCGCGCGGTACTTCGGCCTGTGGTTTGAACAGATCGAATTCCAGGCCGCTGGCAAGGCCAGTCTGTGAGACATCGACCAGCAGGTCGGCGACCTCGGTCTTATTGGGCAATTGCCGCAACATGGCGCCGAACGACTGGCGCATTTCCTCCAGTTGCTGCTCATACGCCTCTAAGTTGGCGGCTTTGCGTGCCTTGGTCTCGAATTCGGTCTTCAACTCGGTTTCCGTTTTCTCGACCTTGTCCAGGCGTAGTTGCTGGTCTTTGATATCGAACCAGTAACCCAGGCCCAGTACCGCGATGGCAATCACAACGATGGTGAATACCCGCGCGGGTAACGGCCAGTTGGCGATATTGCTGAAATCCAGCTCGTTGAGGTTAATCTCTGAGAGGTTCATTTTTTGACCTCCGGCGCGCCATTCTGCTCGGTCGTGGCGGCCTTCTGGCCGGCGAGGAGGGTGAATTCCGCAATGCGTCGACGATCCTCGGTCTTGGTCTCGATCACATTCAACTTCGGATTGCCCACCCACAGCGAACCGTCGATGTTGCGCATGTAAGCCGATACGCGCGCGTTGGATTGGGCGGCACCTTCCATTGTGAGTTCCGCACCCTTCTGGGTGAATTTCTTCAGATAGACGCCTTCAGGCAAAGTCCGTACCAGCTCGTCCATGAGATGTACGCTCAACGGGCGATTGCTCTGCAGCTCTTGAATCACATTCATGCGCGCGAGCAGTTTGTCCTTGGTGGATTCCAGATCCTTGATCTTCTCGATCCGGGTTTCCAGGGTTTTGATTTCGCCTTGCAGATAACTATTGCGCTCTTCTTGGCCGCTGATCATGCCTTCCATTTGGACATGACCAATGATCACGCCGATTGCGGCGAGAAGCGCTCCGGCTGCAGCCATGCCCGCGAACTCACGTTGCTTGCGCTTACGCTCCCATTCGCGCCAGGGGAGTAGATTAATACGCGCCATGTCAGTCGAAGCTCCTTAGGGCTAGGCCGCAGGCGATCATCAGCGCCGGCGCGTCGTTGCTCAGTGTCTGAGGTTTGACGCGCGAGGCCAGCGACATGCTGGCAAACGGATTCGCGATGATCGTTTCGATACCGATCGTTTGGTGGATAAGCTCGTCGATCCCGGGGATCGAGGCGCTACCGCCGGCCAACACAATCTGGTCGATGCTGCTGTACTGGCTGGACGAGAAGAAAAACTGTAGGGAACGACTGACCTGTTGGGCCATGGCCTCTTTGAAAGGCTCAAGCACCTCGGGCGCATAGTTGTCCGGCAGACCGCCTTGGCGTTTCGCCATGCCGGCCTCTTCATAGGACAAGCCGTAGCGGCGCATGATCTCTTCCGTCAGCTGCTTGCCGCCAAACACTTGATCGCGGGTGTAGATGATCTTGAGATCGTGCAACACGTTGAGCGTGGTCATGGTGGCGCCTACGTCGACCACGGCGATGGTGCGTTCAACGCCCTGATCCGGCAGCTGGTCGGCCAGCAGACCGAAAGCGTTCTCCAGCGCGTAGGCTTCGATGTCCACCACTTTAGCGTTCAGGCCGCCGGCTTCAACGGCGGCAACACGCATTTCGACGTTTTCGCTACGGGAGGCAGCCAGCAGAACGTCGACGGTATCGGGATTTTTTTCCGACGGGCCGAGCACCTGAAAATCCGTGTTGACCTCGACGGCGACGGCGGCTTCTTTCGCGCGCGTGCCGGAACGTTTGACCGCGCGACGGATGGCTTCGCCAACCGCTTCGGCATCGGTCACGTTCTTCACGACGACCGAATTGAGCGGCAGCGGCTCCACCGCATAGCTCTCCACCCGGTAGCGCCCACCGCTCTTGCTCAGTTCCAGCAGCTTTACAGCCGTGGAGCTGATATCGAGCCCGAGACGCGGCGATTTAGTCCTTTTCAGCAGTTGCGCGAGCTGCACGATAAATTCCTTTCTCTTATCTGTAGGTTGCGCCGCATAAATCCCCCGAAGCATTAGATGGCAACAACAACTATTTGTCAACCAATGCCTAACAGTGGGAGCGGGGTTTCGAACCAAGGTATCGGGAGATTTATATTTTCCTTTATAGTCTAATACATGACTTCGTTCACAACCTGAAGACTTCCCGCTTCATATGACACTCCTGCGGCTCATCCTTACCGCCCTGTTTGGCGTCATGACCTCGGCACTACTCCTGACGGTGGGACTGTATGCATATATCGCGCCGGAATTACCTTCCATCGAGGCTCTGCGCGATATCCAACTTCAGGTGCCCTTGCGGGTCTATAGCCGCGACCAGCGCCTGATTGCCGAATTCGGCGAGAAACGGCGGATTCCCGTGGCCATCGACAAAGTACCCCCGTTGATGGTCAAGGCCTTCCTGGCCGCCGAGGATGACCGTTTCTTCGAGCATCCGGGGGTAGATTATCAGGGCTTGTTACGCGCGGGCTTTGAACTGGCTCGCACGGGTGAAAAAAGACAGGGCGGTAGCACCATCACCATGCAGGTGGCGCGCAATTTCTTTTTAACGACGGAAAAGTCTTATCTGCGCAAGCTCACGGAGATATTGCTGGCGCTGAAAATCGAGCGAGAACTCACCAAGAACCAGATCCTGGAACTCTATCTGAACAAAATTTACCTGGGGCAACGTGCCTACGGCATCGGCGCTGCCGCCCAGGTGTATTACGGTACGACGCTGGAGGCGTTGACTCTGGCCCAGACCGCGATGGTTGCGGGTCTGCCCAAGGCGCCCTCACGGTATAACCCGATCACCAATCCAAAACGTGCCTTGGTGCGCCGCAATTACATTCTCGGACGTATGTTCGAGCTCGGATTCATCGATGCGAATATCTACGATAAGGCGTTGCAAGAGGTCGATCAGGCCAGCCTGCACGCGGCGGCCGTCGAGGTCGAGGCGCCGTATCTCGCGGAGATGGTGCGCGCCGAAATGTTCCGGCGCTACGGCGAGGAAGCGTATGCACAGGGCTTGCATGTGTATACCACGTTGGATAGTCGGCATCAGGCGGCGGCCAATGTCGCGTTGCGGGCTGGGTTGTTGGATTACGACCGGCGCCACGGTTATCGCGGGCCGGAGCGCAAGCTGACGCTGCCTGCGGGCGAGGATCGTGCAGCGATCGCCGCACTCATCCGTAATGAACAGGCGCTGGGGGGATTGTCGCCCGCGGTCGTGATGGCGGTGGAAGGGCAATCCTGTCGCGTAGTGTTGCACGACGGCAGCGAACTGACGCTCGATTGGGAAGCTTTGTCCTGGGCGCGGCGTTATAAGAGCGTCAATCAGCGTGGCGCAACGCCTAAAGCGGCAAGCGACGTGGTGACCGTGGGTGATCTGGTACGCATCCAACCACATGGCGAGGGCTGGCGCTTGACGCAATTGCCGGTTGTCGAAGGCGCGTTGGTGGCGTTGGATCCGACCGACGGTACGGTCGTGGCGTTGGTCGGGGGCTTCGATTTTTTCCGCAGCAAATTTAACCGCGCTGTGCAGGCCTATCGGCAGTCAGGATCGAGCTTCAAACCGTTCATCTATTCGGCGGCATTGGAAAAGGGATTTACCCCAGCCAGCGTGATTAACGATGCGCCGATTGTGTTCGATGACCCATCCTGGGATAAGGCCTGGCGACCGGAGAATTACACCGGCCGGTTTTACGGGCCTACGCGCTTGCGTGAGGCCTTGGTGCACTCGCGCAATGTCGTTTCCATTCGCGTGCTCGAAGCGATCGGGGTGCGCTATGCCATCGACTATGTGGAGCGTTTCGGTTTCCGTAAGGATTCGTTCTACCCCAACCTGTCGCTGGCGTTGGGTACGGGCACCGTGACACCTCTGGAGCTCACGCGCGCCTACGCCGTATTCGCCAACGGTGGCTATCTGATCGAGCCGTATTTCATCGAGCGTATTGTCGACGCCACCGGTAACGTCCTGTTCCAGGCGCAGCCCAGGCGAGTCTGTTCCGACTGTGGCCCGGCCACCACGCTGCCGCTGTCGGAAACGTCCGGGGCCGCCTCCGCTGGGGCTGCGGCAACGCCGTTGACGCCGGTGTTGAATCCGCAGAATGTC
>JACRMO010000161.1 GCA_016214925.1 Gammaproteobacteria bacterium | reverse complement strand
GTTGAAGGCGCGCGCGAGTTCCTCGGGCACCACCGGGCCTTCGCGTTCGTCGAGCATCTTCACATAGCCACCGAGCGGAATCGCGGCGAGCACGAATTCGGTCATTTCTGGGTGGCGCGCAAGGCCGGCGTGAAGGTGCTGCGCTTCTCCATCGGCTTCGGCAAGCCCTTGTGGACGCGCCGCCGCGGTCCGGATCAAACCGAATTCGTGCTCGCCGCGATTCCGCTCGGTGGCTATGTGAAGATGCTCGACGAACGCGAAGGCCCGGTGGTGCCCGAGGAACTCGCGCGCGCCTTCAACCGCCAGCCCGTCGCCAAACGCATGGCGGTGGTGGTGGCCGGCCCGGCGTTCAATCTGTTGTTCGCGGTGCTCGCCTATTGGGTGTTGTTTATGCACGGCGTGCCCGGCTTGAAGCCGCTGCTGGATGCGCCGGATGCGGGGAGTCCGGCCGCCGTGGCCGGGATCCACGCGCAGGATCTGTTGCGTGCGGTCGACGGCAAACCGATGACGACCTGGGAAGGGACGTTGTTGACCCTGCTGGAGGGGGCGCTCGATCACAGTCGGCTGGCGTTGGAAGTGGAAAGCGTGGACGGTCGACGCCGGATGGTCGAACTCGACCTGTCGCAGTTGGAAGGGCAGTTGGGCGGCGACGATCTGCTCGACCGCCTGGGCCTGCATCTCTGGCAGCCGCGTCTGCCGGCGGTGATCGAGCGGGTGACCCCCGACGGTGCCGCGGCCAGCGCGGGTTTGCGCGCGGGCGATCACATAGTGCGTGCCGACGGCCAAGCGGTTGCCGATTGGGATGCCTGGGTGAAATATATCCAGGCACGCCCCGAACAGACTATCGCCGTGCAGATCGAGCGCGCCGGCGCGCTCAAGGATCTGAGCCTGCGCCCGGCGCGGGTGGTGATCGACGACGGTGTCATCGGCCGTATCGGCGCCGAGGTGCGGATACCGCCGGAATTGGGCGCGGAATTGCGCACCGAGACCCGTTATGGACCGTTGGCTGCGCTGCAACAGGGCCTGGTGAAAACCTGGGATATGAGCATCCTGACCCTGCGCACGCTGGGTATGATGCTGGTCGGCCAGGCTTCGCTGGACAACATCAGCGGCCCGATCAGCATCGCTCAGTACGCGGGGCAATCCGCCAGCATCGGCTGGGGTTCCTTCCTCAGTTTTCTGGCCATTGTCAGCATCAGCCTGGGCGTGCTCAATCTGCTGCCCGTGCCCGTACTGGATGGGGGGCACCTGATGTATTACCTTATTGAACTTTTCAAGGGCAGTCCGGTATCGGAGCGGATCGAAATTATGGGTCAGCGTATCGGCATTGCTTTATTATTCGCCCTGATGAGTTTGGCGCTGTTCAACGACTTCAGTCGTTTGCTGCGTTAACAGGCCCTGAATTACAAGAACTGGACTGAAATCATGAAACGTCTGTTGCGCACGTGCGTCCTGGTCGGGGCGACGGCTGGCGCCCAGCAAGCCTGGGCCTTCACACCCTTCACGGTGACGGACATCCGTGTCGAGGGGCTGCAACGCATCGCCCCCGGCACGGTGTTCAGCTACCTGCCGGTGAAGACCGGCGATACCTTCGACGAGACACGTTCCACCGAAGCGGTGCGTGCATTGTTCAAGACCGGCTTCTTCAAGGATGTGCGCATAGAACGCGACCCCGAGGGCGATGGGGGCGTGCTGGTCGTGGTGGTGCAGGAACGTCCGGCCATCTCCGCCATCGAAATCACCGGCAACGAGGACATCGAGACCGAGCCGTTGATGGACTCGCTCAAGGAGATCGGCTTCGCCGAGGGCCGGGTGTTCGATCGTTCCTTGTTGGAGAAGGTTGAGCAGGAACTGCAACGGCAGTATTTCAGTCGCGGCAAATACGGCGTGAAGATCACCACCACGGTAACGCCGATCGAGCGCAACCGCGTGGGCATCACCATCGCCGTGTCCGAGGGTCGCGCCGCGCGCATCAAGCAGATCAGCATTGTCGGCAACACGGTGTTCGATGATGCGACGCTGGTCGAGGAATTTCAGCTCAGCACGCCGACGCTGCTGTCGTTCTATACCGGCGTCGATCAGTACTCCAAACAGAAACTTTCCGGCGACCTGGAAACCCTGCGTTCCTATTATCTCGACCGTGGCTATATCAACTTCAACATCGATTCCACCCAGGTGTCGATCACGCCGGACAAAAAGGATATCTACCTCACCATCAACATCACCGAGGGCGAGCAGTTCAAGGTCAAGGAAGTGCGTCTGGCCGGCGATCTGGTGGTGGAACCGAAGGAATTGTTCCCGCTGGTGCTGCTCAATCCCGGCGATGTGTTCTCGCGCAAGCGCGTGACCGAAACCGTCGAGAAGGTCAGCGCGCGTCTCGGCGATCAGGGCTATGCGTTCGCCAACGTCAACACCATCCCCGAGGTCGATAATAAGACCAAGGAAGTCGTGGTGACGTTCTTCGTCGATCCGGGCAAGCGCGTGTATGTCCACCGCATCAACATGTCCGGCAACACCGCCACCCGCGACGAAGTGCTGCGCCGTGAAATGCGTCAGATGGAAGGCGGCTGGTTCTCCACTTCGGCGGTGGAACGTTCCAAGACCCGCCTGGACCGCCTGGGCTTTTTCGAGGAGGTCAATGTCGAGACCCCGACCGTGCCGGGCACCACCGATCAAGTGGACGTGAACTATGCGGTCACCGAGCAACCCTCCGGTAACCTGATGCTGGGCGTCGGCTATGCGCAGTCGTCCGGTGTTCTGTTCAACGCCAGCGTCACCCAGGACAACTTCCTCGGCAGTGGCAAGCGCGTGAGTCTCGCCTTCAACAACAGTCAGGTGAACACGGTCTACAGCTTCTCCTACCTGAATCCGTACTACACCATCGATGGCATCAGCCGCGGCTTCGGGCTGTTCTACAAGACGACCGATGCCGCCGAGGCCAACGTCGCCGAATACACCCTGGATACCTTCGGCGGCAACGTCACCTACGGCATCCCGATCAACGAATTCGACACCGTGCGGGCGAATTTCGAATACGAGAATCTGGATCTCGGCACCACGGTATTCTCCTCGCAGGAGATCAAGGATTTCATCACCGACCACGGCAACCAGTTCGACAACGTCAAGGTCACCGGCAGTTGGGCGCACGACACCCGTAACAAGACCATCTTCCCCGATCGGGGCAGCTTGCAGCGGGCCTCCGCCGAATCGACCGTGCCGGGTCTGGACCTGGAATACTACAAATTGGGCTACGAGGCGCAGGGATTTACGCCGCTGACCAAACAATTCACCCTGCTGCTGAACGGTGAAGTGAACTACGGCGATGGCTACGGCGATTACGAAGCTCTGCCATTCTTCGAAAATTATTATGCCGGTGGCGTGCGTTCGGTGCGCGGTTTCGAGGATAATACCCTCGGTCCGAAGGACTCCCTGGGCGATCCCCTGGGTGGTGGCTTCCGCGTGGTCGGCAATATCGAGGTGCTGTTCCCGCCGCCGTTTTTCACCAAGACCAACTCGTTCCGTATGAGCACGTTCATGGACATAGGTAATGTGTACCCGGGTTACAGCGACTTCGATGCCGGCGACTTGCGCTATTCCGCGGGTGTCGGCGCGACCTGGCTGTCGCCGTTGGGCGCCTTGACCTTCAGTCTGGCGAAGCCTCTGAACGACAAGGACGGCGATCAGGTGCAGATCTTCCAGTTCACCATCGGCGCCAATATGTAATTTTCGAGTTACCGAACAATCGTAAGGGAGATATACCTTGAACATGCGTTACATCGTCAGAACCTTCGCCGTGATCTGCCTGTGCCTGCCGGCGCTCGCGATGGCCGAGGTGAAAGTGGGTTTCGTCAATACCGTGAAGCTCATGGAAGAAGCGCCGCAGGCCAAGGCGGCAATCGGCAAGATGGAGTCCGAGTTCGCGCCGCGCGAAAAGGAACTGGTTGCCATTCAGCGTGAGATCAAGGACGCCGAAGACAAACTGTCGCGTGACGCCGCCGTGATGGGCGACAGTGATCGCGGCAAGGTCGAACGCGATCTGGTCAGCCGCAAGCGCGAACTCAAGCGCTCGCAGGACGAGTTCCGCGAAGACCTCAACATCCGCCGCAACGAGGAGCTGGCCAAGCTGCAGCGCCGTCTCTACGACGCCATTGTCGATCTCGCCAAGGCCGAACACTACGACCTGATCGTCAGCGAGGGCGTGGTGTATGCCAGCACCAGCATCGACATCACCGATGCCGTGTTGGCGCGCCTGAAGAAGTCCGGCAACTGAGCGCGGGGCGCGACAGGCGGGACAGGGCGTGGCACTGACGCTGGGTGATTTGGCCGAACGGACCGGGGCGCAAGTCCAGGGCGATGCGGCCGTCACCATCGACGGTGTGTGTACGCTGCAAGACGGTCGGCCCGGCCGCATCAGTTTCCTGGCCAATCCGCACTACCGTAAATACCTGGCCGATACCCACGCAGGCGCCGTTATTCTGGATGCGGCGCATGCGGCGGAGTGCCCGGTTCCCGCGCTGATCAGCGCCAATCCGTATGTCACCTATGCGCGGGTGGCCACACTGCTCGACGCGACCGCACCTGCCGCGCCGGGCGTGCATCCCAGCGCCGTGGTCGCGGCGGATTGCCGTATCGATCCCGCCGCCAGCATCGGTCCGCTGTGCGTGATCGAGGCCGGTGTCGAGATCGCGCCTGGTGTGGCGATCGGTCCGGGTTGTGTGATCGGCCACGATGTGCGCATCGGTGCGGACACGCGCCTGGTGGCGAACGTGACGCTGTGTCACGGCGTACAGCTCGGCGCACGGTGTCTGATCCATCCGGGCGCGGTGATCGGCAGCGACGGTTTCGGCCTTGCCAACGACGCCGGGCGTTGGCTCAAGGTGCCGCAGCTCGGCAGCGTGCGCATCGGCGACGATGTCGAGATCGGCGCCAACACCAGTATCGACCGCGGCGCGCTGGAAGACACCGTGATCGGCGACGGCGTCAAGCTCGATAATCAGATTCAGGTCGCGCACAACGTGCAGATCGGCGAGCATACCGCCGTGGCCGGCTGTGTCGGCATCTCCGGCAGTGCCAAAATCGGCGCGCACTGCATGTTGGCCGGCGGTGTCGGCGTAGTGGGACATCTGGAAATCGCCGACGGCACCGTGGTCACGGGCATGTCGATGGTGACCAAATCCATCACCGAGCGCGGCGTGTACTCGTCGGGTCTGGCGGCCATGCCCAGCGACCAATGGAACAAGATCGTCGCGCGCCTGAAACGCCTGAAACGCCTGGACGATATGGCGCGGCGGCTGCAGACGCTTGAACGGAAATTGGAACGCAAGCTGGATGGAAAGGATTGAATTAGGAAAGCTGTAATACGCCGTCATTCCGGACGGAGCGTAGCGGAGATCCGGACAAAAGCGCGTAGCGCGTTGAACGCC
This sequence comes from Gammaproteobacteria bacterium, assembly GCA_016214925.1. GTDB lineage: Bacteria > Pseudomonadota > Gammaproteobacteria > Thiohalobacterales > Thiohalobacteraceae > JAHJQQ01. The sequence continues at coordinate 2,652 of JACRMO010000161.1, read as the reverse complement.
CGAAGGGCGGCCCGCAGGGTGAGCGAAGCGAGTAATCCAGTGGTTCGAATACGTGTGGTTGCTGGATCCTGGCTTTCGCCAGGATGACATCTGAAGAATCATTTCAGACTTTCCTTGGGATTAAGTTGGGATAACAGGACGCGGACATGACCGATACGACGATGAACATCAACGACATCCTGCGGACACTGCCGCACCGTTATCCTTTCCTGCTCATCGACCGCGTGCTCGACTACAAGGCCGGCGAATATCTGCGCGGTTACAAGAATGTCACCTTCAACGAACCGTTCTTTACGGGACATTTCCCGCAACGGCCGATCATGCCCGGCGTGCTGATCCTGGAGGCGCTGGCGCAGGCGACCGGCCTGCTGGCGTTCCGCACCGTCGATCGCGCCTCCGACAACGATTCGCTGTTTTTCCTGGTCGGCATCGACAAGGCGCGCTTCAAGCGTCCGGTGGAGCCGGGCGACCAACTCATGCTCGACGTGAAGTTCGTTAACAGCAAGCGCGGCATCTGGGTGTTCGAAGGCGAAGCCACCGTGGATGGCAAGCTTGCCGCCTACGCGCAGATCATGTGCACGGAACGGGGTGTGGACATTTGATCGACCCACGCGCAGTCATCGATCCCAAGGCGGAACTGGCCGAAGACGTCAGCGTCGGACCCTTCGCCGTGATCGGCCCGGATGTGCAGATCGGCGCCGGCACCTGGATCGGCCCAAACGCGGTCATCAACGGCCCGACCCGCATCGGCCGCAACAACCGCATCTACCAGTTCGCCTCGGTCGGCGACGCGCCGCAGGATAAAAAATACAAAGGCGAACCCACACGCCTGGAAATCGGCGACGGCAACACCATCCGCGAATTCGTCACCATCAACCGCGGCACCGTCCAGGATGAGGGCGTGACCCGCATCGGCGACGACAACTGGATCATGGCCTACGTGCACATCGCGCACGATTGTCAGATCGGCAGTCACACCATCTTCGCCAACAACGCCTCGTTGGCCGGCCATGTGCGCATCGAGGATTATGTGATCCTCGGCGGTTACACCCTGGTGCATCAGTTCTGCGCATTGGGCGTGCACAGCTTCACCGCTTTCAGCAGCGGCATCGCCAAAGACGTACCGCCGTATGTGATGGTCGGTGGCTTTGCCGCCGAACCGCATGGATTGAATACGGAGGGCTTGAAGCGGCGCGGGTTCAGTCCGGAGACTATTGCCAAGCTCAAGCAAGCCTACAAAACGCTGTACCGTTCCAAGCTTACTTTGCAGGATGCGCTTGCTGAGTTGCGGGTGCAGGCGGCCGACTGTGCCGAAGTCGGGATCATGGTGGAGTTTTTGGAGAAGCAGAAGCGGGGGATCGTACGGTAGCACCCGTAGGTTGGGGTGAACGCAGCGAACCCCAACGGCTGTTCTCTTCCTTACGTCTTCTCCATTCCTTGCCCTTCTTTCCGCGCTGGCTGCGCGGGTTACTTTCTCTTGCTTGCCCAAGAGAAAGTAACCAAAGAGAAGGGCACCCCGACGGCTGGGTTTCAAAGGGGTCAGACCCGCGATGCGGCTCTGACCCCTTTGAAACTTCCCTGCGCTCCTCGGCCCTTTTATATATCGGGGGGGCGCGCTCGCCTAACTCGCCGTTCCAAAATTCGGAACGGCTCAGACAGGAGACTCGCTTCATCGCAAAATACCTGCGGTGCTCGGCTGCGCCGACGGGGAGGGGAAAGTCAAAACACAAAACCGATAGCCCGGGTTTCGCTTTCGCTCAACCCAGGCTACGCTTGCTGCAAGCCGTGATAGACGGATGCGGCCTATGACCCAATACTGCGGAATTTTCCTAATACATTTATTATATACACTTATGGCTAGACGCTGAATGACCAACATATACGAAAAAGGTCTTAGTAAAACCATTTACGTAAATGGAATTGTTGTAGGTGAGTATGTCACGACGGGCGACCCCCAAAAAGATATAGAGGCAGCTCACGAAATAATTAAAAGCAAGGGGTTGCATAAAGAAACAACAGAAGTAGATGCAATGCACAGCCAAGCAAATTCATTCGCTAATACGGCTAAAGAGCTTTATGAGCGCGACTTAAGAACGGTTCCGATAAGAAATAGTATGAGTATGGTTCCGTTTGTGGTTAATGCGGCATTTAGTATCGAAATATACTTAAAAACACTCCATGCCATATCCGGAGACAAAGTTCGTGGTCACTCCTTAGTCAAGCTTTATGATGATTTGGGGGATGATATAAAAATAATCATCCAAAGTGCGGTGGAGGACTTGCGGCGGTATTACGATGTTGAAGGTGGCACAGAGTTCGCAGATTGTATTGAAACTCTTGATAAAGCATTTGAGCAGTGGCGGTATGCATATGAGTACGAAAAACTATCGTACGTCGGGTTTCAGGCCACAAGATTTGTCTATCACGTTCTTCATGAATCTTGCTGCCGTGCCCGGCCGAAAGAGTGAACATAACAACAGAGCCCAGAGCCCAGAGCCCAGAGCCCAGAGCCCAGAGCCCAGAGCTCGTAGGATGGGTGAAGGCGTCTTTTGCCGGAACCCATCATCGATCCGTGGCCTCGATGGGTTACGCTTCGCTCCACCCATCCTACGCAAAGGGTTGGCGTCGCAGACGCCGACCCTTTGCCGGTTT